>JBAUNL010000171.1:0-4339 GCA_049579205.1 Rhodomicrobium sp.
TTTCATTGCTAATCGCCTCCAAGCTTTTCCCTATCCGGGCTTTTAAGGCCGCTTTGGGCGAATGTGTGTCAATTCCTGTTGAACGCGAATGGCAGGGGCAATTATTCCACAGTTGCGAGGATCGAATGGCGCTGCCGAGGTGCTGGCGCACTCAAGCAAGGTCGAATTTCACGCCCTGAGCGAGCGGAAGAGATGTCCCGTAATTGATCGTATTCGTCGCCCGCCGCATGTAGAGCTTCCAGCAATCGGAGCCGGACTCGCGGCCGCCGCCGGTCTCCTTTTCGCCTCCGAATGCGCCGCCAATCTCGGCACCGGATGGCCCGATATTGACGTTGGCGATGCCGCAATCCGAACCCTTGGCCGAAAGGAATAATTCTGCCTCCCGCAAATCATTGGTGAAAATCGAGGAGGAAAGCCCCTGCGGAACAGCGTTGTGAAGGGCGACGGCTTCATTTAGATCGCGGTAGCGCATGATGTAGAGTATGGGTGCGAAAGTCTCCTTCGGCACTGGCCCGGCCTGGGCCGGCATCTCCACCAGAGCCGGCTGCACGTAAAATGCCCGAGGTGGCAAGCCCTGTTCGACGGGCTGGCCCCCGAAGACCGTGCCGCCTTCGGCTTTCGCATCTTGGAGCGCAGCCTGCATCGTATCGATTGCATTTGCATCGATCAGCGGACCGGCAAGCGTTCCTTCGTCCAGGGGATTTCCGATTTTCACCGAGGCGTAGGCTTGCTTCAACCTCAGCACGAATTGTTCATAAACGCTTTCATGAACGAAGAGCCGGCGCAGGGTCGTGCATCGCTGCCCGGCTGTGCCGATCGCGGCGAAGGCAACGGCGCGCAAGGTCAAATCCAGATCCGCGGAGGGGCAGACAATCGCGCCATTATTGCCGCCGAGCTCCAGAATGGCGCGGGCAAAACGCTTCGCGAGTACAGGAGCGATTGCGCGGCCCATGGCCGTGGAGCCGGTCGCCGAAACGAGCGGCACTTGACGATTGCGGGCAAGCGCTTCGCCCGTTTCCCTCCCGCCTAGAATCACCGAAGACAAGCCGGCCGGTGCCTGTTCACCTCCGGCGACGAGTCGCGACAGCGCGCGATCAAACAGCGCCTGCGCCGCGAGCGCGGTCAGCGGCGTCTTCTCCGATGGCTTCCAGACGCAGGCATTGCCGCAAACGAGGGCAAGGGCCGCGTTCCAGGCCCAGACCGCGACAGGAAAATTGAACGCCGAAATGATGCCGGTCACGCCGAGCGGATGCCAAGTCTCCATCATGCGATGATGCTTGCGCTCCGACGCGATTGTTAGCCCGTGAAGCTGGCGCGAGAGCCCAACCGCGAAGTCGCAAATGTCGATCATTTCCTGCACTTCGCCGAGGCCCTCGGAGATGATCTTGCCATTTTCGATCGTGACGAGCTGGCCGAGTGCAGCCTTGTTGATGCGAAGCTCCTCGCCGAACAACCTCACAAGCTCCCCGCGTTTGGGTGCCGGAACATCGCGCCAATCGAGGAATGCGGCATGGGCAGCTTCGATCACGCCATCCACTTCGCTGGAGCTAAGATGATTGACATGACCGATGACCTCTCCGGAAATTGGGGTTCTGACAGGGAATGCGCCGCCAGTATAAGCTGCGAGGGGCACGCCGAAGCCTTGGAGAATGTTGGCTGCGACAGTTGCCATTTCTGAAGTATCGGAAAGTATCGTCATGAGCTTCTCCCTTGCAGCCATGAATGCAGAAAGCAGCTGCGATGGGTCACAAGCGCGACCGGCCGCGCCCAGTCTGGCATAGCTAATCTGACAATGATCACGGTTCAAGTTCGCAAAGCCGGGCGAAGTAAGAGCTGAACCGCTCCACCGCTCGCAAAAGTTTCCGGGTCCAATCAAAAGCCATGCTGGAGCATAACTTCGGATAAATGAACCCAAGGAAAATGCTAAGTATAAGTATAGACTAGTTTTATTATCTAGTGCTTCATCGGCCGCTTGATTTGCCGTGCATTCCGTTCCAGTCTTGATGCTGGGGACGTAAACCAGGAGGCAAAAGTGGCTGAAAGCGTCTATAAAATTATCGAACTCGTAGGGACTAGCCCAGAATCTTGGGAAAAGGCTGCCGCCGCCGCGGTCGAGAGAGCTTCGAGAACTTTGCGGGATCTTAGGGTTGCCGAAGTGGCTGAGCTCGATCTGATGATCACTGACGGAAAAGTTGAAGCCTATCGGGCAAAGCTGAAGGTTTCCTTCAAGTATGAAGACGAATGAGGCAAGCCTTGTTCTGAGATAGGCGCTGACAAGTCCGGCGCTGTTAGCCCAGATGAAGGGAAGCGCTTCCACGAGCCTCAAGGCTGCACCTGGGAGGCTCGCGGGAAAGTGAGCAGCTCCCTTGCCCTTTTGGCGGGAAGTTGCGAGGCAGGCTGTTCGAGAAAATCGACGAGATCTGCGTGCTCTTCCCGCAGGAGAGCGCTCAAGCTCAAATGGCGGCTTATGTCAGGCGGACCTTTGCCAACATAATCAATGCCTTATACCTGAAAACGCCTCGAAAACGGCCCATAGAAACTGCTAGCGAATTTTCGCAATGTGAAAACGCCGGGAGCGGATTCACGGCTTGTTCCCGTGCCGTCACGGCTGCAGTACGGCTCGACGGCTTGCCGTCATGAGCGCGACCCTCCGCGCAGGCGATATCATGGAGGAGGCTCGCGCTCCGTTCGCGCCCCCTCGCTATCTCTGCGCTAACCCTGACTGCCGGAAGCCGTTCAAGCCTACGCGAAGCGATGCAAAAACATGCTCTTCAGCATGCCGCCAGATGGGTTACAGGCGCCGGTTAGGCGTAACGCCGCGCAAGGGCCGCGTTACAGCTAATGTTCACTTCCGCAGCGATTGCGACAGATGGGCTACCCCGCAAGAATTGTTCGATAAGCTCAATCGGGAATTCGGCTTTACGCTCGACGTCTGCGCGCTGCCTGAGAATGCGAAATGCGCCCGGTATTTTACCCCGGCCGATGATGGACTTGCGCAAGAGTGGACCGGCACCTGCTGGATGAATCCACCATATGGCCGCACCATCGGAACGTGGATAGCCAAAGCGTATGAAGCAGCGCGCGCCGGCGCGACCGTTGTCTGCCTGATTCCATCCCGCACAGACACGAAATGGTGGCACGACTACATTCAGAACGCCTTCGAGGTCCGTTATCTGCCGGGGCGCCTCAAGTTTGGAGGCGCAAAGCATGCCGCTCCATTTCCAAGCGTTATCGTGATTTTCAAACCTTATCATGAGTAGGAAGGCTTGCTCATGACAACCTTCAAGACACGGCGAATAATCCAGCGGGGTACGGGCCGGGATTTGTCAGCCGGCCAGGAGGAGCTTTCCATCGATTCGGCCCGCGACCTGATTCGGAGCCTCGAAGCGGCCGGGCTCGACTGCCGGGATCTTATTCGAGAATTCGAGTCCCGATTTCCCGGCAAATCCCTTGAGCCGACCGAGCCCAAGAGGTCACCGGGAAATCCAGGTCACCCGAAAAGGAAGCCGCGCAATGACGAACAAATACGGCTATCCCACATTTGCCGAAGCCCATAAAACCGCGCTCCGCGAAGCTGGTCTTCTTCCAGGGGCGCAGCCCGCGGAACTGATTCGCAGTAGCCGCGGGGAGCCCGAGATAATCCCAAGCGCTTTGGAAGCGGCTGTCGAATGGTTGCGTGACGTCCTGAAAACCGGACCTGTAGACGGCGTTTCGATCAAGAAGCATGCCCTGGCATCTGGAATCAGCGAGCGAACCTCAGATCGTGCCGCATCCCGGCTGAAGGTTGTCCGGACGTGGCGTGGTTTCGGGGAGCCGAAATTGTGGAGCATGCAATAGATGCGCCAAAGGTGCGCCAAAGGAAAGAGATAGCTAATCGATGCTCGACGTCAGTTTGTTAGCCACAAGCGCGGCGTCCTCTTTAACATCGATTTCGCCGCTACCTGCTACGAAAGTTAGTCTCGTACCGCCATCTCTCACCGAAGAGAAACGGGTAACCAGCGCGAAATTTACGTGGATCTCTTCGCCATCGGCTTTCGTGAGCTTAATAAATTTCGTCAACGCGGTTCTCCTTCAGGCTGAGGTTGTTGGAGGTTGCGCTTTAAGCCTTCGGTTTCAGGCCAAACGCTAACAGCAAACCTCACTTCACACGCGAAGACTGGCCGCAGGTAACGGCCCTGTCAAGCCCACCCTTCCCGCCCTGCAAGTAAATACAAGTGCAATGTAGGGAACCGAGTACAGAAATACTTGGCCTGTGGAAAACATCTGAAGTCACAAAAAGTTATAGAGGTGGATACTTGAATAACCGGCGGTTATTTCTAATTATCAAGCGGATATGCGT
>JBAUNL010000172.1:0-5064 GCA_049579205.1 Rhodomicrobium sp.
CATCAGCGCCAGATGATTTCGAAGCCGAAGTTGCTCGGTTTGTTGAAACAAGCGCTGGCCGGACGATGCTGCAGAGCTTCCGCGAGCGCGAGAAGGGGATGGAACTCGTCCGAAACCACGTCAAAACCCAGCGAGAGGCAAGGGCCAATGGCGTCAAAACCGATGGTGCGATCCATGGGTGAGATGCCACATAACAAAGCCTTCGAGAAAGCACTGCTCGCTCAGATCATCCGCAACAACGCACTTGCCGACAGCGTCGCGCACCTGCTGCCATCGGACTTCCATGATCCGGTAAGTGGTGCTGTCTTTGAGACGATGCGCGATCTGCGCCAAGCGGGCCGACCTATCAATATCGCTACCCTCGGCGGCCTGATCGGCAGTGATCCACTCGGCGGTACCAGCGTGATCGACTCTCTGCGCGCTGTGCAGTTTGGCGAAGATATGCCCGCCGCCTCTGATATCGCGAACGCTCTGCTCGATCTGAGTTTGCGCCGGGCGATGATAGCGCAGGGCGAGTGGCTCGCTCAGCAGGTTGGAGATCTTCGCACCGCTCCGGCAGAAATGCTCACCTCGCATATGACCGAGATCGACGCGCTGCTCGCCAGATCGACCGCGGAACGGAAAACGATGTTCACCTTCGCGGACGCGATGTCAGCCGCGCTCGAACGTTTCCAGGCGCCCGGCGATCCTGATCGCATTCCAACTGGCATCACGGATTTGGACAATGCTACCGGAGGCTTCGGCCGGGGCGACCTCAATATTTTAGCGGGGCGCCCTTCAATGGGCAAAACCGCGCTCGCTATAAATTGGGGAACCGCAGCGGCGCTTGCCGGCCACAGCGTCCTGATTTTTTCCCTTGAGATGTCGAAAGAGGCATGGCTTGCCCGGGTCGCGAGCGAAGCGACTTGGTCGAATGGATCAGGCATCCCCTACAACAGAGCCATCAAGAAGCAGCTCGACGGTTACGAGCTTGAGCGGTTTGTCAGCGCGGGATCGCGGCGCGCCAGTCTGCCCTGTGTGATCGAGGAACGCGCAGATCTCACTGTGGCGGAAATCGCGGCCAGAACAAGGAAAGTGGCGAGAGACCTTGCCCGCGCAGGAAAACGGCTTGGCCTTGTTGTTGTCGATCACATCGGAAAGGTGAAGCCGTCGAAAACCTACAAAGGCAATCGCGTTAACGAGCTTGGCGAGAACACCAACGCGCTCGCAAATTTGGCAAAGTCAGAAGATGCCGCCGTCCTAGCGCTGAGCCAAATCAACCGGCAGGTCGAGGGAAGGGACAATAAGCGCCCGCAGCTCTCGGACCTGCGCGAAAGCGGAAACATCGAACAGGATGCCGACGCCGTCTTCTTCGTCTATCGAGCGGCTTATTATCTCGAACGCTCGAAGGAAGATAACCCGGCAGAGGAGGAAGGCCGCAAGGCAGCGCTCGCCGCAACCCGTCACATTCTCGAAGTCTCGATCGCGAAAGCCCGAAACGATGAACTGACGACGGTCGATCTCTTTTGTGACATGGGCTGCAACGTGATCCGCGATCTAAACCGGAGATATGAGCAATGAAAGTGGATTTTACCGCTGGCGCGCTACCCTATGCCGAAAAGCTCGGCTGGTATGTCCTGCTTCTTGAGCCAGGATGGAAACGTCCCTTTATCGCAAAGCGTAAGGGCGGAAACGGCGTTTATGATGCAACGAATGATCTAGACCATATTCGAGAATTATCCCAGCGCTGCCCGCATGGAAATATCGGCGTCGCCTGTGGCCGCGCGAGCGGTTTTGTTGTCCTTGATGTGGACCCGAGGAACGGAGGCGATGTTTCGATCCGCGCCTTAGCGGCTGCAGGCTATGCCTTCCCAGCTTGCCCGCGCCAAAGAACCCGAAACGGCGGCTTTCACTTGCTGTTTCGCTGGGAAGATTGGCATGAAAAAGCCCGCGGCAAATTCGCGAAGGGTGTGGATGTTAAGAAGGTCGGCGGCTTCATCGTAGTTGCGCCCAGCTGGACCCGCGCATCAGACCAAGGGCCGGGCGGCCTCTATCGCTGGGAAGTATCGCCCTTCGATATGCCGCTTCCAAAGATGCCAGTATGGATGAAGGAAAAGTTGCTGCCGCTACCGCCTTCGCCGCGCGCAGCTATTAGCACGCCATCAGACATCCGTCCGCTCATCGATCACACGGCCCATGCTCCGAACGGAAATCGCAATTGTTCCCTCTAGCATGCCGTGCCGCTGAAGCTGGAGCGCTTACCCAATCCGCAAAAGATGCGTTCCTCGCGGCAGCTATCGCAGCTGGCGAAGATCCGTCAAGGGCCGCAAAGACAATCGCAAGCGCAGCGAGAAAAGGAAAAATCGCATGAGCACGACAAAACCCCTATGCCTCAACTGCAAATTCTCAGCCCTAAAGTATCGCGACATGTTCGGCTACAGAGCCTGCCGGTTCGATCCGCCCAAAGCGCTACAATCGGCATACACCGACGGAAGCGCTACTGTGTGGCAAGGCTGGCCAGCAGTTAGCGACGATGACTTTTGCTCAAAGTTCGAAGCGGAGAAGCAAGCGTCATGAGCACCGTCCTCCATAAGCTTCGCCTGGAACTTCATGGCGATTTGGCCGTAAGCGCTTATCTCGCACACAAAAATTTTGTTGTAACGCAAGTTTTTACTGAGGAAGCGGCCAGAGATTGGCTTCTACGAACCGCTGGGCTGGCTGTGTCTAGTTCCAGCGCGAAAGTTGGAATTGAGCGCGGCTTTGAAGCTGCAAAGGAAACATTGTCATGATCGGAATAGAGGCCTGCTTCACGGCCCGCATCGTATCGGACCCGGAAAACAAGATTAGCGCCGCGGGCAATGCCTGGATGCGATTTAATGCCGCCATTGGCGAAGGCGATGATGCGCAATTTTGTCAGGTCAAGATTTTTGGAGACGTCGCCGCAAAGCTCAGCGGGCAGATCGCAAAAGGATCGAAAGTTTACTGCGAAGGGCGTCTCAAGCTCGATAAGTGGCAGAAGGATGGACAGGAGCGCTCCGGGCTCTCTCTGGCAGCATGGCGCTGTGACCTGATCGCACAGATTGGAAAAAATAAACCAAAGCGCACCGATACGAGCGGCACACCGAGTTTCGCCGGAAGCGTGTACCAGCGCGAGGCACCAAAAATTGTTGGCCTCGATGATTTCGCCGATGATCGCTTGCCGTTTTAAGGGAAACGTCAATGAAACGCGGAACGGTCAAGTTCTATGTGCCGGATCGTAATTATGGATTTGTTCAGCCGTCCGTAACTGGAGAGCTTGACGTCTATTTCGCCAAATCCGCGGTCGCTTCCACCGCGATTGAAAGCCTAAGGCCTGGCACGCAGGTTCTGTACGAGCTCGCTTCTGATGTAAGGGCTCTAAGGCCGGCAGCTAGGCGCATCCAACTCGCGGGGCCCGAAGCATGAGCAAGAGCGTTCACTTCAGATGGATCAGGCACAAGGCCGAAATTCTTCGCGATGTGGGTTTTAATGCCGATGGCAACTTGCACAATCCGAACGGCTATCCTGAGGAGATCGTCAGAGTTGCCGTCTCTGATGCAATCGCCCGTGGTAAAGCCCGGCGCAAAGAGGCTTCCGCCAAAGCAATCGTAACCCGCAAACGCCGCCGGGATAATCGCGTTCACAGCATCGCCGCCAAGTTTTTGCGCAATGAGAGCATCGGCCCTCAGCACAAGTGCTGCATCTGCCGCCGCGCTCTTACAGATGACGTCTCGATTGAGCGCGGTATCGGGTCCGAATGCTGGCAAGACGTTCTCAGGGCTATGGATCAAACGAGCGCCGCATGAACAAGGATCAGGTTGCCCAACGGGTTTTCATGCACACTCCGCATTCTCTTGCGCGTAACGCGGGGCGAGGTCTTGGAAAATGAACAGAGAGCACCGCAATCAGCGGGATAAGCGCGCACGGGAGCTGCTGTTGTCTGGCGCAGTAAAGAAGTGGCCGGATGCGCAAGCGGCTGCTCATGTTGAATCACTATGCGGCGCCCGTACAAAGCGTGATGGAAGTCCCTGCCGGGCGCGAAAATTACCAGGCCGGAAGCGTTGTAAATTTCATGGCGGCCCAAGCTGCGGGCCTCGAAGCCTAGAATATCGGGAGTACTTGCGCCAGCGCATGATTGCAATGAACAAGACCGAGGAAGCGCGGGCACGATCCCGGGCCATTATTTATGCCGTCCATGAGAAACGCTGGGGCTTTAAACTAGAGGCCGAAAACGCATGAGGGTGCAATGCAAACTATGTGGCGAGGTTTACGAGAATGGCTTTGCGCATGCCTGCAAGCCACGCTCTATGATTCCTCAACCGAAGCTTACCGCGCCATCCCCAGCGTCCGTACCTCACGTACCTCACGTACCTCACGCGCAGCCTGAGCAGAGCAATGTGGACGTGGCAAGGGTCCGGCGTTGGAGAGTAAAAAACTTGGACCGCCATCGGCAATATCACACAGCATACATGCGCCGCTGGCGTGCCAATAGGGCAACCCCTAGTGACTCAATAGCTACGATGCTGCTTTCTGTGCCATACAAATAGGATTTGACTTTTGGCACATATGAGGCCACATAGTCTTTGATTTCAACGGCTCAAAAGGGGGCTAAAATGAAAATAGGCTATGCACGGACGTCAACCATTGAGCAGAAGGCGGGTTTCGAGGCTCAGCTCCGCGATCTGAAAGCGGCCGGTGCCGGGAAGATATTCCAGGAGCAGCTTTCGAGCGTGGACGCCAGGCGTGAGCAGCTCGACGCAGCCATCGACTACTGCCGCGAGGGCGATGTGCTCATCTGCATGAAGCTGGACCGGCTTGCCCGTTCCGTGGCTGATGTTGTGGCTATCGAGCGCCGCCTGAATGAGAAGGGCGCCGCGCTCCACATCATGGACCCTGCCATGGATACGAGTTCGCCCGCGGGGCGTCTTGTGTTCAATGTGCTCGCATCAATCGCTCAGTTCGAGCGCGAGATCATGCTCACCCGGCAGCGCGAAGGTATTGCGAAGGCGAAGGGCGAAGGCAAATATAAGGGCCGGGCTCCCACAGCGCGCGCCAAGGCTGCTGAGG
>JBAUNL010000173.1:0-3716 GCA_049579205.1 Rhodomicrobium sp.
ACGGCCAAGGGAAAATCCTCACCGGCCACGATAATGGGGAAATTACACTTAATGTTGCTGAAGCAGACGACGCCGTGCGGGCGGAGATACGTCAGAAAATGCACGAACCCTACCGCACTTTGCTGGGTCACTTCCGCCACGAAATCGCACACTACTATTGGCAGCGCCTCGTTTCGGGGAGCCAAAAAAACTACAAGGAATTTCGAGCGGTATTCGGGGACGAGACCAAGGACTATGGTCAGGCTTTGCAGGCTCACTACGCAAATGGGGCACCTGCCGATTGGGGCGCTCGTCACATCAGCGCTTACGCAAGCTCACACCCGCAAGAGGATTGGGCCGAGACCTTCGCGCATTACCTGCATATGATCGACACGCTGGAAACCGCGTATGCATTTGGCCTCAGAATCAGCCCTCGGGCGGGGCAAGACAACAATCTCGCAGCGAATATCTCCTTCGATCCTTACAACGAGGCCAACTTCGACACGATTTTGGAGGCTTGGCTGCCTATGACCTTTGCCGTAAACAGCATAAACCGGAGCATGGGAATCGACGATCTCTATCCCTTCGTCATTTCTCCGGAGGTCGCCAAGAAGCTGAATTGCGTTCATAACATCGTGAGACGATCCATCGGCGGGAATATGCCCGTGGCGAAACCGGCAGGTGGATGGCCGGTCTTTTCACTTCCTATGCTTTCGCGGAAACGCCGGCGCGTGGCAGGCTGAGGCAAAGAAGCGCGCGCCGAGGGCCTTACGTGGCGGCTTTCTCGCTGAGAAGGGAGCCGCCATCTAGTCTAACCGTTGTCTAGCCCTTGGTGTCCGGCGCAGCCGCTATTTTCTCGGCGGGGCTTGCCTGCACGCGTTGAAGGCCATTCACAGGTCCGATCGGGGTTTTGCCGTGAAGAAGGTCAATTGCAGCCTTGAGCTGGTTATCTTTCTCTTTATCCTTCGGTACGTAGGAGAGGCTGCCGGACTCTTCTTGGGCCGACCCGTTCTTGAGATGGCCTGGGAGTTGAGATTCCGCCTCTCGCGGTGCGGCCGCCGCGAGGACTTTTAGATCGGCGGGCAACTCCGGTTCGACCACAAAATCCGGTTCGATTCCAGTCGCTTGGATGGATCGTCCCGATGGTGTGTAATAGCGTGCCGTTGTGAGGCGCAGCGCACCATTGTTGGGGAGCGGAATGAGGGTTTGTACGGAGCCCTTGCCAAATGAGCGAGTGCCGACGAGTTGAGCCCTCTTATAATCCTGGAGAGCACCGGCCACGATCTCAGAAGCGGATGCTGATCCGCCATTGATGAGTACGACTAGAGGTTTTCCGTCCGTGACATCACCGGGCTTCGCCGCCGCCCGCTCGACATCGCTCGCGTTGCGGCCTTTGGTGATAACGATCACGCCCCGGTCAAGAAAAGCGTCCGAAATCGCGATAGCTTGGTCGAGCAGGCCGCCAGGGTTGTTGCGAAGGTCGATGATATAGCCTTTGAGCGACGGACCTACCGTCTTTTTGATGTCTTCAACCGCTTGCTGCAGATAATCACCGGTATGCTCATTCTCGAAGCTCTTAATTTTGATCCAGCCAACGTCGCCTTCTACGCTATATTTGACCGGATTGATCTTTATAATGTCGCGGACGACCTTGACGTCGATTGGATGAGCAACGCCCTTTCTGGCAATTGTGAGCGTTATCGGTGACCCAACCGGCCCACGCATCCTTTCGATGGTCTGATCCATATTTAGACCATGCACAGGCTTGCCATCCAGCGCCGTAATGGCGTCCCCGGCGAGCACTCCGGCCCGTTCGGCAGGCATATTGTCGATGGGAGCGATCACCTTGACGACGCCGTCTTCCATTGCGACGTCTATGCCAAGGCCGCCAAACTCGCCATGTGTCTCAATCTGCTCGTCCTGATATTCCCGTGGGCTCATATAGCTTGAATGCGGGTCTAGCTTGGCCAGCATGCCATTGATTGCATTTTCAATGAGCTTCGGATCGTCTGGCTTCTCGACATACTCGTCCCGGACGTGTTCCAAAACGTCGCCAAAAAGTTCGAGGCCTTGATAGACAGGGGCACCAGCCGCGGCCGCAGGGCTGCGCTGCAAGGATGGCGAAAAGAAAATACCACTGGCGCTGGCTACAATAATGAGAAAAGCACCAAGCGCTAGTTCACGTCTCCGCATTACTTTCTAACCTTCCGATTTCTGAGCACATGCTGAGCCATTATGCCGATGAATTGCGACAATGGAAGGGTGTTTCGGTAATTTTTTCGTAAGACTTGTGGCAGCTAGGTCTGAACGATTTTCAGGCACTACCTGATTATTCCAGAGGCTGAATCAGCTTATTTCCAGCACTGGTGTGTATTCTTTGCCTTGGCAGCAAAGATTAGACCGGCTCTTGAGTTTTTAGCCAAGTCTTCAGGGCGGCGCTTGGGCGAACGGCAGGTTTTTCTATTGAAGCGTAGCTACTTCGCCGGCGGTATCGCGAACTGCTGATCGGGATAGATCAGGTTCGGATTCCTTATCTGGGCTTTGTTGGCTTGAACAATTTCAAAATATCGCGTGCCGTCTTTGTAGTGATCGCGAGCAATTTTCCAGAGTGAGTCACCGTGCTTGACGGTGGCAACTCCGGTGGGGTTCGGTACTGACGCAGCCTCTTGTACTGGTCTCTTTGCCCCCAGCTGAGCATTGGAGGCAACAGTTCCAGGCTCGGTTGCTGTATTCGACGCCACTTTGGGCGGTGCGACAGTAAGGGGAAGCGTCCTCGCGCCCGCTATACTGACTTTCCCTTCCGGCGTGGTAGCAAGCAGCGATAAATTGTATTTACCCGGCGGTAGATGCTCCACCATCATGACCCATTCGCCATTATCGTCCACCTTAGCCTGGCCGAGAATTTGCATTCCGTTCTGCAACGAGATTATAGAACCCTCCGGCCCCTTTCCGGCGGCGACAAGCGTCCCCCCTTCATCCGCGGAGACGACATCGAAAGTTGGCGCCCCAAGGGCAGGGGACGCGGGCGCCGGAGCAATTTTGACCGGACCTCCAGCTGCCGGCGTGTTCCGGACCGCAGCGGTTTTCTCTGCCCAATTGCTGTTTTGCCCCATATAGATTAGACCCGAGCCAAGAAGCACCACCGAAATAGAGGCAAGCAAGATAATGTTCCGCTTACGGTGGTCTGAAGTAGTTTCTTGGACGGTGTCCATCTTCACACTCCGGTTAACTGATGGTATCGCCGTGAGAGCGAACGGTTCCTGCAATTGGGAAAAACTTAATAATCAATCCTAGCACAAAGATGGCGGCCAGGATCTGATCGCTTTCTCCCGGGGCAAATTTAGATTTCGGATAAGAGAGGCGGCTTGGGATTTTCTTGGCGGAAGCGTACGCCAGCCGGGCCCGGTGTTCCAATGAACTCGACGCCTCCGTTTTCCAATGCCTGCTTGATTGCTTCGAGGGAGCCTCTGCGCGGCTGCACTGTTTCGCTTTCGATCATGTTGAGGGTAACGATTGACAAACCTGATTTGGCGGCCAGCGCGGCTTGCGTCCACTTCAAGAGACCGCGCGCAGCGCGGATTTGGGCAGCTGTGATCATGCCGCTTCATAGCACGAACTTAAAAAAAATTAAAGTTTCACGTTGACGTAAAGCTCAGCTTGCGTCATAAGTGCGCTCCCGGGCCGGAGCCGATGCGTTATCTCACTCCTAAATGAAGCCGCATCGGCAACAACATGTC
>JBAUNL010000174.1:0-6135 GCA_049579205.1 Rhodomicrobium sp.
AGCCTGATCCCCATCCGGTACCTGCCGCGCCCCATCCGCCGCCGCCTCCCCAGCCGGCTCCTCCCCATCCGGCACCTGCACCGTAAGGCCATCGGCCCCGACCGGAGCGCCAACGGCCCCGCCGCCCCCAATCGGCGATGTAGCTTAATCCTTGCCTCCAACCCCAACGCGGCCCGGCATGCCATCCCCACGGGCGATGCCAAACCTTCGTCAACAGGGAGTGGTGCGCGCCGCTAACTTCGCGCGCAGCCAAAGCCGGCGGCGCAACTGCGGCGTTTGCGGATTGTCCGCCCGCGATCAAAACAAGCGAGCCCAAGATAGAGCCCGAGATTATGGGTGTAATTCCTCTCATCGATATCTCCTGTATCGGCCCCACATGCATGATTTCGCAAGAGGTGTTTCAGAACAGTTACTTAACTATCCGTGCTGAATCAAGATAAGTCCAATACTGAATTATTTTGTGCAGTACACGGTAAAGAACCTATAGGCGTTCTACCTAGCAATTTCCATCTGATCACAATTCACCCTCTGCAAGCATTAGCTCGGCAGTTGGTGCATGCTTTAACTTGGCTTGTGGAATGAAGCTTCTTGGCAGTTCTGCCAAAGTTCTACTCGCACCCGAGAGCGACGATTGATCGCCTCGCTAGCCCAAGCCCCATAGTTGCGCGCATGCGGCATGCGGCACCGTTGCTCGACCTAGAGCTGCATCACTCCACTCGCGGAGGAAAGGCGCGGCCCAGCATCGGGCCGCTCACGACAAATCCGGGCTTCAAGGCGCCTTCGGAGTGGCAAGGTCTGGGGGCATTGCTTCCTCCGCTATTCGCCGCACCGCTTCTGCAAGCGGCAGGGTCACCTGAGCCTGGCTCCCCAGCCTGCGAATGGAAACCGTCTTCTCTTCAGCTTCGCGCTTACCCACCACGAACATTACCGGGATTTTCGCCAGGCTATGCTCACGAACCTTATAGTTAATCTTCTCATTTCTAAGGTCCGCTTCGGCGCGCAGTCCTGCCTTTTCACAGGCCGCCAGGACCTTCCCTGCATATTTGTCAGCTTCGGAAACGATTGTAGCGACCATCACCTGCAACGGCGACAGCCACAGCGGCAGATGCCCGGCGTAATTCTCGATCAGGATCCCGAGAAAGCGCTCAAGGCTCCCGAACATCGCCCGATGGATCATAACAGGGGTGTGTTTTGCGCCATCCTCGCCGATATAGAAGGCTCCCAGGCGACCGGGCAAATTGAAGTCGAGCTGCACCGTGCCGCACTGCCATTCCCGGCCGATCGCATCCCGAAGCGTGTATTCCAGCTTCGGCCCGTAGAATGCACCCTCGCCCGGTATTTCTGCATAGGATTGGCCGGTTTTTTCTATTGCCGCCCTCAAGGCGGCCTCAGCCAAATCCCAGACTTCATCCGAGCCGACCCGCTTTTCCGGACGAGTAGAAAGCTTTATCAGCACATCATCGAAGCCAAAGTCACGATAGATGGACAAGATCATGTCGTGCATCTTGACGCACTCATCGATCATCTGGTCCTGCGTGCAGAAGATGTGAGCGTCATCCTGCGTAAAGTGCCGCACGCGCATGATGCCATGCAGCGCACCGGAAGGCTCATAGCGGTGCACCTTGCCGAACTCGGCGATACGTAGCGGCAGATCGCGATAGCTCTTCAGCCCGTGCTTGAAGATCTGGATATGGCCGGGGCAATTCATGGGCTTGCAGCAGAATACGCGCTCGTCCGGGGTCACCGTGACGAACATGTTCTCGCCGAACTTCTCCCAATGACCGGATTGCTCCCACAGGTTTCGCTCCATCATGTCGGGTGAGTTCACCTCGACATAGCCGTTCGCTTCCTGCCGGCGCCGCATGTACGCGATCAGGGTTTGGAAGAGCGTCCAACCCTTGGGGTGCCAAAAGACAGAGCCGGGCGCCTCTTCCTGAAGGTGGAACAAGTCCATCTCCCGTCCGAGGCGGCGGTGGTCGCGCTTTTCGGCCTCTTCCAGTTGATGAAGATAGGCCGCGAGCTGCTCTTCGGTGGCCCATGCGGTTCCATAAATGCGTTGCAACCGCTCGCGGGTGTGGTCTCCGCGCCAGTAGGAGCCGGCAAGCCTTGTGAGCCTGAAAGCCTTGCCGACTTTCCCAGTGGAAGTCATATGCGGGCCGCGGCATAGATCGAGCCACTCGCCCTGCTTATAGATCTTTACATCCTCGCCTTCGGGGATAGCGTCGACAAGCTCGACCTTGAAGCCTTCGCCCTTCGCCGCGAAAAAGTCTTGGGCCGCGGCGCGCGACCAGACCTCTTTCGTAAAAGGCTTATCGGCCGCGACTATTGCCCGCATCCTCTCTTCTATTTTCGTTAGGTCTTCAGGCGTGAAGCTCTCTTCCCGGTAGAAGTCGTAATAGAAGCCGTTCTCTATGACGGGGCCTATCGTGACTTGAGTTCCGGGATACAAATCCTGAACCGCCTCGGCCATAACGTGAGCCGCATCGTGCCGGATTAGCTCAAGCGCCTCGGGGTCGTCTCTGGTCAGGATCTTGACGCTGACATCGGATTCGATCGGGTCCGCGAGGTCTGCGAGCGAGCCATTAAGGCTTATCGCAACGGCCTTCTTCGCAAGCGATTTCGAGATCGACGCTGCAAGCTCGACGCCGGAAATACCGGACTTGTATTCACGTGCGGAACCGTCGGGGAAAGTCAAAGTAATCATCTATCCTCTCACTCCCGCCTACTGCGCGGGTAAGACGTTGGGGAAACTTCTAATGTGATCCGCGGTCCGAAATGTCAAGTTGGGCAAGGACGGCTGCAGGCTAGAAGTATTCTGCTCAGTCCCAGGTAGTTTCCATAGCCCGGCGAGCCGAACCATTCAACATTAGGCATCCGTTTCTTCAAGAAAAACCCGGCTAAAATCCAGGGTTGTGGCGGAAACGAGGAAGTGTGTGCTATGCAAAACAGCAGCATCGACGCTTCAAATCGGCAGAAATATGCCGTTCTCCTTATTCAATGCCAAACATTGGCATGACAGAGCTGATGAGGCTCGCGCCATGTCGAAACAGATGACGCATACCGAAACCAAACTGATTATGGAGCGGATCGCGAAGGGTTACGATGAAATGGCGAGGCGTGCGGAACGAGCTGAAGATCTGGAGAAGCAAGACAAGATCGGGGATTGAACTCCGCTAGCAGCCTTCTCGTCATTCGATAGGACTTGTCAAAATCCGGCGTCCGCGCAAATGTCAGCGCATGCCAGAACTTCCCGAGGTTGAGATTGTGCGGCGAGGCCTCGCGCCTTTCATGGAAGGCGCCGAATTCGCATCCGTCACCCTGAACCGGGCAGATCTGCGATTTCCGTTCGGCAAGGGCTTCGCCGAGCGCTTAAAAGGCCAACGTATCCGGCGTCTTTCCCGGCGCGCCAAATATATCGTCGCAGAGACTGGCAGCGGTCTTGGCCTCGCAATGCATCTGGGCATGACCGGCCGCTTTACGGTCATTCGCGGCAAAGAAGGGCACGAAGATACGCCAGGTGCCTTCTATTACAACTCGGGCGCCGATCCCCGGCACGACCATGTGATCTTCGGGATGAGCAGCGGCGACGTTATCCGGTACAATGATGTGCGCCGCTTCGGCTATATGGCTCTGCTCGATCTGAGCTCCATCGAAGATCATCCGCATTTCCGAGGGCTGGGCGTGGAGCCGTTATCGGATGCGCTTTCAGCGAAATACCTTAGCGAACGCGCAAGGGGAAAGAGTCAGTCGCTGAAGGCTTTCCTTATGGATCAGCGCGTTATCGCCGGCCTTGGCAACATCTATGTCTGCGAAGCGCTCTTCCGCGCGAGAATAGCACCAGACACCGAAGCTTCAACGCTGGCAAAGGGCAGGCACGGTACCGCCGCCACGAGAAGGCTCTGCGAGAGCATCAAGAGCGTGCTTGCCGACGCAATTACTGCTGGAGGCTCGTCTATACGGGATTATCGCCATGCCGATGGCGGTGGCGGCAGCTTTCAGGAAAAATTCGATGTCTATGGCAGGGAGGGTAAGCCTTGTCGTAATGAATGCGGATCGCTTATCGAACGTAAAGTCCAGCAAGGCCGCTCCACTTTTTTCTGTCCGCGCTGCCAGGTGCGAGTCTGAGAGGAAGATCATGGCATTCGAAACGGTACTTCTCGAAAAGAGGGGCAAGGTCGGGCTCATAACGCTCAATCGCCCGCAAGCGCTGAATGCGATCAACGCTCAGCTAATCTCCGAGCTCAACCAGGTCTTGGATGCTTGCGAGGCCGATCCCGGGATTGGTGCGATGGTGCTAACGGGCTCGGAAAAGGCTTTCGCTGCGGGCGCCGACATCAAGGAGATGAAGGACAAGACCTTCGGCGACGTCGTCATGAACGATTTCATCGCCCCCTGGGAGCACTTGAGCCGCTGCCGCAAGCCCGTGATCGCCGCCGTTTCCGGCTATGCCCTTGGCGGCGGCTGCGAGATCGCGATGATGTGCGATTTCATAATTGCGAGCGAAACGGCCCGCTTCGGGCAGCCCGAGATCATGCTGGGCGTGATCCCTGGCTCGGGAGGCACACAAAGGCTCGCCCACTTCATTGGCAAGTCCAAAGCCATGGATCTCTGCTTGACAGGCAGGCAAATGGATGCGGCGGAAGCCGAGCGCGCTGGTTTGGTTTCGCGGGTTGTGCCGTCCGCTGAGTTGATTAATGAGGCCATGAAGGCCGCGGAAAAGATTGCGAGCTATTCCCTGCCGGCGGTCATGACCGCGAAGGAGGCGGTGAATCGGGCCTTCGAGACCACCCTTTCCGAGGGAATACGCTTCGAACGGCGGGTTTTTCAGTCGCTTTTCGCGACCGAGGATCAGAAGGAAGGCATGGCCGCCTTCGCGGATAAGCGGCCCGCGAACTTCAAAAACCGCTGACGGTCTGGGGCGGCCTTCGTGCAATGCGCCGATTGATTGCGCCTGCCCTGTCGCTTACTCTGGAAGAAACAACGAACCGTGGAAATTAGGGAGTTCGCCATGCGCCATATCGGTCATTTTGTAGGCGGCAAGAAAATTGAGGGGAAATCAGACCGGTATGCCGATGTGTTCGCACCGCATACCGGCGATGTGCAGGCCCGCGTACCACTGGCAAGCGCGAGCGAAGTCGGTGAGGCTGTCGCAAACGCGAAGGCAGCCCAGCCTGCGTGGGCGGCTCAAAATCCGCAGCGGCGCGCGCGGGTGATGATGAAGTTTCTCGAGATCATCGCGAAGGAGATGCGGCCGCTTGCGGAGCTGCTTTCGTCCGAGCATGGAAAGACGGTTGCGGACAGCATTGGGGATATTCAGCGCGGCGTCGAGGTTGTCGAGTTCGCGATTGGCGTCCCTCATCTCATGAAGGGAGAATATACCGAAGGTGCAGGCCCCGGCATCGACATCTATTCGATGCGCCAGCCGCTTGGCGTCGTGGCCGGCATCACGCCCTTCAATTTTCCGGCCATGATCCCCCTCTGGAAAGCCGCGCCCGCCATCGCTTGCGGCAATGCTTTCGTCCTAAAGCCGTCCGAGCGCGACCCGGGCGTGCCCATGCGCCTCGCCGAAATCTTTATGGAGGCGGGGCTGCCGGCCGGAATTTTCAATGTCGTGAACGGCGATAAAGAAGCCGTGGACGCGATTCTCACGCATCCGGACATTCAAGCCGTGGGCTTTGTCGGCTCGACCGCAATCGCCCATTATGTCTACGCCACGGGCACCGCGCATGGAAAGCGTGTGCAAGCCTTTGGCGGCGCAAAGAACCACATGATCGTCATGCCGGACGCCGATATGAACCAGGCTGCGGACGCGCTGATTGGGTCTGGCTATGGCTCCGCCGGAGAGCGCTGCATGGCAATTTCCGTCGCCGTGCCGGTTGGGGAGGAAACGGCGAACCGGCTTGTCGATAGTCTCATCCCGCGCGTCGAGAGCCTGAAGGTATCGCCCTATACCGATGAGAAGGCCGACTTCGGCCCCCTGGTGACCGCCGCAGCGCTCAAACGCGTCAAAGACCTCGTTCAAACGGGCATCGATGAAGGCGCGAAGCTCGTGGTCGATGGCCGTGGCTTCCAGATGCAGGGCTACGAAAAGGGCTTCTTCATGGGCGGCTGCCTCTTCGACCATGTGAAGCCGGA
>JBAUNL010000175.1:0-2072 GCA_049579205.1 Rhodomicrobium sp.
CTCGATCCGTTCGCCCGCGCGGAACACGAGGCAGCGAAATCCGTCCCATTTTGGCTCGAACTGCCATCCGTGCACCTCCGGCAGACTATCCACCTGATGGGCTTCCATAGGCGGCGTCGAGGGATCGAGAAGGAAGCCCGCCCCACGGCTTTCCGTATCAAGCAGCGCTTGCTTTGGCGTCATGAACTGCAAAGGAAAATGCAGCCGCGCTGTTCCCTTCGGCTGCCTCGCGACTGTTCCTACGAGGGCAGCTTCACCCGCACGATACCGTTTTCCGGCTCAGCCCAGGCTAGTTCTCCGTTTCGCAACATATAATTCATGTGAGCGAGAACCTCGCTGAAAGCGAAGCTCATCTCGTGCGGGCCGAGTTGTTGGTGGAAAATCGCGGGCAGCAGATCGGCCGCCGATTTGGGCTCTCCGCAGGCGTCCGCAATGGCGGCGCACCTCCTCGCATGATGTGCCGCCAGCTCGGAAGCGCGCGCATGAAGTCCGACGAAGGGCCTTTGGTGGCCGGGCAGCACCAGCGCATCTTCCGGCAGACGCGCCTTCAGGTTGGAAAGTGACCGCAAGTAAAGCCCAAGTGGGTCCCCATGCGGATCCACGGCCCAGACGCTTACATTGGGCGAAATCTTTTCCAGGACCTGATCTGCACCGAAGAATATCTTCTCTTCCGCGCAATAGAGCATTGCCTGTTCGGGCGCGTGTCCGTCGCTGGTCAACACCTCGAAGCTGCGTCCCCCGATGTTGATCCTCTCGCCAAAAGCGATACGTTGGAACACGGGCGGAAGCGGTGCAACCATTCGCAAATAGCCGTGGCCCTGTGTTGTTACGAGCGCGGTAATCTCAGCCTGCAGGCCATTGCGAAGGTAAAAGTCGCGATAAACCTTCGCGTCCAGGGCACCGGGGCTAAGCGAAATGTTCAGGCATTGCAGATAGGTCGTCTGTGTCGTGAGAAGCGGCACTCCGAACCGGTCTGTGAGCCACCCGGCAAGGCCGATGTGGTCCGGATGATAGTGCGTCACAATCAGCCGGGTGAGCGGACGCCCTGCCAGGTGCCCGGCGATGAGCGCTTCCCAAATGTCGCGCGTCGCCTGGTTCGCGATCCCTGTGTCGAGGACAGCCCAGCCGGCTCCATCCTCGATCAGGTAAATGTTGATGTGGTTCAGCCTGAAAGGAAGCGGAATGCGAACCCACAATATCCCCGGTGCGACTTCGACAGATTCGCCTGGCTTTGGCGGGTCGGGAAAGGGAAACCGAAGCGTACCCGCTGGAGTTGACTGCGTCATTCTTCCCCGTCAGTTGCCAAAGTGGATGTTTCTTGAGAGTGCCATGAAGGATATGCTCTGCGCACACTAAAAGTTAAGGCTGCTTAGCTGCTCGCCCGCAAAAGGCAAAACGCTGATGCCGCCTTAATCGCTTTGTGGTGTGCTAATGAAGAGCTTTTCCGACCGTACCCAGGGTGGAGTTCACCGCGTTTCCGGCTATTCCTGTGACCGCGTTTGTGCTTGCCAGGCTTTGGGCGCCCCCGCTTAAGCTCGCTACGCCGCTTGTTGTTGTAGCGAGAATGCCTTGTGCGCTGCCTCCGGAGCTTCCTGTCGCGTCAATTGGTGAGAGCAGGGAATTCCCTCCGCCGCCTGTCGAGAATAAGCCGACCATCACCCCCTGATCGCTGACCGTAACCGGCTGGCCTTGGAGCAGGCCTGCAGGAACAGAGACTGCACTGGAGATACCGTTTGTCTCAGATTGGACGCTCAGATCGATCTGGCTCAACGATTTCAGCTCAAGACCGGCCCCCTGATCGAAGTTTGGAAGACTGGATAATGCCGACTCCACTATTCCGTTGGTAATTGGGACCCGCTCTTCCGCCTTTTCCATAGCGCCTTTTGCAGGAGATGGAGGCAGTGCCTGAGCAACCGGCAAATTCAATGGTTGTGGCGCAGCCGGTACGACGTGCTGAGCCGGTTGCACGCGCTTGAGCGGCCTGCCAAATTCGCTCGCCGATTCAGCTGTGGAAACTGTCACCGTCTGGGATGCTCCGGCGGTCCGATCCCGGAGCTTCGGCGGCACCGGCA
>JBAUNL010000176.1:0-5609 GCA_049579205.1 Rhodomicrobium sp.
GATCAAAGTTAGGGAGCAGCTGCATTTGGTGGTGCCGCACAGTTTTACGAATAACGACAACCGGTTAGCTACTGGCAAGCTGGGGACGGGACAGGAATTCTACGAACATCTCTGTTCGGCATTCCGCGTGCTCTATGCGGAGGGTAAGAAGCATCCAAAGCTTATGACCGTCAGCCTGCACAATCGCATCTCAGGCCAGCCGTCCCGCTTTGAGGGAATCGCGCGGTTCATTGCCTATGTTTTGGGCCATGAGGGCGTCTGGATTGCGGGCCGCTCTGAGATCGCGCGTCACTGGATGGCCACGCATCCAGCGCGAGAAGAGGGATGACTTTGAGCCGCTTTCTCATCAAAGACGGCATCGTTGCAAACCCAGCCACAGGCGAGGTTTCCGCCCTCGATCTTGTGATCGAAAATGGGGTTATCGCCGCCGTCGCAGATCGCGGGACTTGGCATGAGCCCGGCATCGCAATTCTGGATGCCAGCGACCGCTTGATTCTGCCCGGTTTGGTCAATGCTCACACTCACAGCCACGCGAATCTGATGAAGGGCGTTGCCGATCGATGGACGCTCGAGGCCTCCCTCACCAATGCGCCTTGGCTCGCAGGCGAACGCGACCCCGAAACGATTTACCTCTCCACGCTGATCGGCGCGGCCGACATGCTGTTAAAGGGCTGTACCGCCTGCTTTGATCTCTTCTATGAGTTTCCGCGTCCGTCTGTTTCGGGGCTTTTTGCCGCGGCGCGGGCCTATGCGGAAGCCGGGATGCGCGCCGTAATTGCGCCCATGATTGCGGACAAGACGCTTTTCTCCGCGATCCCGGGTCTATTCGAAAGCTTGCCACAAGATCTCCGTGACGATTTGGGGCAACTCAATGTTGCAAGCGGTGAACAAACGATTGTAGCTGTTGAGGAGATCGCGGCAGCCAAGAGCAACCTGCCAAGCGGCGTCAGTCTCGCGATCGCCCCCACGATCCCGCATCATTGCTCCGAAAAATTTCTCCTAAAGTGCGTTGCCATCGCCGAAGAACACGATCTTCCGATACACATGCACATTGCCGAGTCCCGGCTCCAAGCTGTTACGGCGTTGAAGCTTTATGGCATGTCGCCGTTGAAGTATCTCGCAAGCATTGGAGTTTTGCGGCCCGGCTTTACCGCGGCCCATTCCATTTGGCTCGGCGAGAGCGATCTCGATCTCCTCGCCGAGAACCAATGTGCTGTCGCCCATATTCCGGCAAGCAATTTCCGGCTGGGGTCAGGTATTGCCCATGTGCGCCCGATGCTCGACCGAGGCATCACGGCAGGGCTCGCAACCGATGGGGCAAATTCATCGGATGCGCTCAACATGCTAGAGGCGATGCGGCTCGCCTCATATTCCTCGCGCGCCTATAGCGGCAGCCGGGACCGATGGCTCTCGGCGGTGGAGACGGTGCGGCTCGCGACGCAAGGGGGTGCTGACATCTTAGGCATTCCGCTTGGCGGCAGGCTGCACAGAGGTGCTCCCGCCGACTTTGTCTTTTTTGATCTCACCTGCATCGACTTCATACCGCTGAGGGATGCCTTAAATCAGGTCGTCACCTGTGCTGACTCCCGCTCCGTGCGGGAGGTCATGATCGCGGGCCGGCTCGCCGTCAGTGATGGAAAAATCACCTCCATCGATGTTGCTGCTTTAAGGGAACGCGCGTCCGCGGCCGTTAGCCGGCTCTCAAGGGCGACAGGAAAAGCGAAAGCCCTTGCGGAGAGGCTCGAAGGGTACGCCGTCGCATTCGCTGAGAGGGCCTCCGGCGAGCCGCTTGGCATGGAACGTCTCCTTCGTAGCGAGGTGAAGGCGTGAAGATTGGAGGTCTTCTTTTTGGTACGCCGATTGCTTCCCTTAATGCGGCCTCGATGAGCTGGAAAACCGGGTCGGACCGTCACAACAAAATATCGATGCGCTGCAGGTGTGTGCTTCATGCGCATCTTGGGACGAGCACGTTTTGATGGTTGGGTCAAAATCTCCGCAGTTGGACGGCCTGCAAAGTCTCGAGGAGCGAGCACGCTTCGAATTGGAATGTTTGGGATATCCCGCGCGTGAGTGGGTGAAGCCGCAAACGCATCAGGGCGTGCCTGTTCATGATGCTGTCATCGTTGGAGGCGGCCAGAGCGGCATTGCCATAGCCTTCCGGCTCGCCAGGGAGCGCGTCACAAATGTCCGCGTTCTCGACCGCAGTCTGAAGGGCGCCGAAGGGCCATGGCTCAACTTCGCCCGCATGACTACACTTCGCACGCCCAAGACAGTGATCGGGCCGGATCTCGGCATCCCAAGTCTCACTGCGCGAGCCTGGTATGAGGCAAAGTTCGGCAAATCTGCCTGGGACGCTTTCGACAAAATACCGCGCGAAGTCTGGCACGATTATCTGATGTGGCTTCGCGGAATGACCGGGATCGAGGTGACGAACGGCGCGGATGTGGTTGATATCGAACCGCTCAGCGATGATTTGCTCGCCATTAAATTTGTCCGTGGTGGGCAGGAGGAGACTGTCTTCGCGCGGAATGCCGTCTTAGCAACCGGCGTTGAGGGGTGCGGCCAGTGGGCTGTTCCGGAGATCATCCGCAGCGGCTTGCCGACCAGTCATTATGCGCATACCGCAGACGAGATTGATTTTCAACGCCTTGCAGGAAAGCGCGTCGCGGTAATAGGTGCAGGCGCTTCCGCTTTCGACAATGCTGCTTGCGCACTTGAAGCGGGTGCAGCTTTCGTCGAAGTTTTTGCACGGCGGCAAAACATGCCTCTGGCGAACCCCAACCGTTGGATGGAGTTCGCCGGGTTCTTGCGGCATTTCGGCGATCTCGACGACGGCCGGAAATGGCGCTTTATGAAAACGATCTTCGACATGAACCAGCCCCCGCCGCAGGACACCTTCGAGCGCTGCATCCGGTTTGAGCAGTTTCACCTCAGCCTCGGTAGTCCGGTTGAGGCTGTGAGCCTGAAGGGTCGCGAAATTCTGCTGACCACACCGAAAGGAACAAGCACATTCGACTTCCTGATCGCAGGTACGGGCTTCACGGTCGATTTCGGCGCCCGGCCGGAACTTCAACGCCTCGCTGGTAAGATTGCATGCTGGCGCGATCGCTATAGTCCTCCTCCTGGTTTGGAAAGCCCATCACTTGGAGAATACCCCTATCTCAGTCCGAATTTTCAATTCATGGAGAAAATTCCGGGCGAGGCTCCATACCTGAGAAACGTCTTCAGTTACACCTTCGCGGCCATGCCAAGCCTTGCATGTTCAGCAGGCATTTCAGCCCTTAAATTCGGCGTCGAGCGCGTGGTGCAGGGCATCACCCGCAATCTCTTTTTGTCCGACGCAGACTACCACCTTGAAACCCTGCAAAATTATACCGAGCCCGAACTCGATATGTCCGGGCTAATCAAGGGCCGCGGCAAGCTTTCCCAAACCAGTTCCTTGGAATTCAGCATGGAAGACAGATCATGATTTCCGTTCAAGACCGATCCCTGCGGCTTCTCGAATCGGCCCAGAAGATTCAACGCCCTTTTGAGCTCGACGAGAGCCTGTGCCTTTATAGCCCGCAGGACAACGTCGATTCGCTTCAGCATCCGCGCATCGTAGACTGGATTGATTTCGTAAAAAATCGGTACGAGCCAAAGCTTCCGAAGGCAAAACGGCGCATCCTGTTGTTCATGCCATGCACAAAGACGAAGCCATATCCTTTCTCGTCCGAGCATAAGGCCATCAATCAGCGCATCTTGAATTCAGGCTTCAAACCCATTGAGCGGCTTTATCTGCCGCAAGAATTGCAGGCACGCCTGGAGCCGGAATTCTCGCAAGAGGTGCTGAACCTGTCAGCTCTCTCAGATGGAAAAGGCACCGTGATCCATCGCATGGTGATTTCGGAACCTCTGGGTATTGTGCCCTATGAACATATCGCGAGCTATTTGGGCCGCGCCTCACCCGCAAGCGCTTATGATGACCCCGGCTTGTTCGAGAAGCGGGGAAATGCCGCGTCCCCTTGGCGGAAGGACTGCACCGCCGTGCAGGTTTCCCCTACGCGCTGGAGTTGGGGCGATGAGGAGCGCAGATGTTATGTCACCATGCACAACGCGATGGCGGAGATCGTGGCTGCTGTCTTGTCCCGAATCGGCAAACAGTACACAGACGTAGTCTCCTGGGTTGCTCCAGGACTTACACACCGCAGCTTCGTTATTTCGCGCAAAGAGCGGCGCCCAAACAAAGTGGCTTTGGGCAAGCTTGCGGGTGGAGAGCGCCTACCGCTGATAGGCGCGAACGATCTTCTCCCGGAGGAGCAGGCGATCGAGTGCTTGCCCACCCTTGATCAATGCAAGGCCGCTGTCGAGCGGTTGGCACACCGCCTCGGAACGGACATCACTAAGGCAAAAGGCGTGTATTCGAGGGGCGGTGCCAATGCGACCCCGCTCGCTCTTCCTGAACTGCTGGACGTGCTGATCGAATGTCTTACGGCATCGCCTGAGGCTAAGAAGATCGGAAAGGCCGCCTGATGCCGGCAAAAATCAGGGTCGGGCTCAGCGATAGCGACAGGACACGGCCCATCGCCTCCGGAGAGGCACCAATCGCGGGCGTTGATGCCGATGTGACCTTCATGGGCGTCCAGGCTCTGTTCAACGAGCAGTTGATCGCGCATACTTTCGACGTTTGCGAGTTCCCGCTTGCAACCTATCTGCGCACTCTCGAATGGCCGGACCGCCCCTACATCGGGGTGCCTGTTTTCCCCTCCCGTCATTTCCGCTTCTCCTGTGTCTTCGTAAACAAGACAAAGGGGATTAAGGCGCCGGCCGACCTTGGTGGAAAGCGCATAGGTATTCCCGTATTCGACATGGCTGCTGCGGTTTGGCTGCGGGGAATCTTTCAAGATCACTACGGCCTACCACGCGCCGCGCCAATTTACGTTTCCGGAGGACTCGAATCGCCGCGCAGTGGAGATGAGCATCCTCAAGTCTACCCATCCCAATTCGCAATGGAGGAAAAGACCGATGGCAGCCTCGCACAACTCCTGGCGAAAGGCGAGATCGACGCGCTCTACACCGCGCGTGCGCCGAGCGCCTGGCCGTCGCCTGAAGTAGGCCGGCTCTTTGAGAATCCTTTCGAAGCAGAGCTCGCTTATTTTAAGAAGACCGGCATTTTCCCTGCCATGCACCTCGTAGCGATCAAGCGATCCGTCGCGGATGCCCATCCTGCTTTGCCGATGGCAGTTTTCAGAGCTTTTGCGAAAGCGCAGGAGATCGCGCAAGCGAGGCTGTTTGATTCAGCGGCATTGAGCACGATGCTGCCCTGGCAGCTTGAGGCGCTCCTTGCCACGAGGGAAAATCTCGGCAGCGATTATTGGCCGGCGGGCTTCGGGAAAAATCGCACCATGATCGAAGTCTTGATCCGTTACATGCAGGAGGATGGTCTAATCTCAGCCGCCTCCACGCCGGAGGACGTGTTTCCAATTCGCGAACTGATCGATACCTAAGCGAGGAGGCGGTGGGCCGCATGGATCTCAAACAAAGGACGGGTAGTCCATTGTCAATCGTCTCCGTTGGTTCAGGCTGGTAATTCACGGGCACGTCTTCGAGCAGTTAGCCCGATCGTTTGT
>JBAUNL010000177.1:0-3640 GCA_049579205.1 Rhodomicrobium sp.
CTTGCTCGGCAAGCCAATGCTGGCGCTGCTGCGGTGAGCTCGTCATGTTCCGCAAGCTCATTTGCGAGACCGTCATTTGCGACATGTGCAGCAGCACTTCAATCCCGCCCTGCACCCGGGCGGCCGCTGCCATGGCGATCGCGGCCTCAAGATAGGCGGACGAAACGCTCATGCCAAAATAGATGCGCCGGCATGGCTCCAATGCGCGCGCGACATCTTCGGGCCGGGTGAGGTCCCCAACAAAGACCTCGGCGCCCGCAAGGCGCAGTGCGTGGGCGCGTTCGTCGTCGCGCCGCACAAAGGCCCTGACTGGAACCTTGCGGCTTAGCAAGAGCCGCGCGACGATGCCGCCAACACCGCCAACTTGGCCTTCAGCGCCGGTAACCAGTATTGGTGAATCCGTGATCATGGCACCGCTGCCTATTCACATGGCCAAAAGGATGTACACCGTGGCTGCGCACCGTATCCTCACGAACACCGAACGCTTGCGCGATCCGCGCGCTCGTCCACCCCATCAGCGTCAAAAGTATTGCACGCGCCCCGTCAGCTTCGGCGCGTTTTACACCGTTCGCCAACGCCTTCAGCACCGTTTCTTCTTCGGACGCCGTCACAGGAGATTTGGCCGCCATGCTTCGCCCCCAGAATACGCGGGAAACGGAATCACGGCCGTCATTCATTGGCCAGGCTAAGTCAGCCTGCTTAGGTGCTGGCCGGTGGTGACAGCGCGGACGGCAGCCTCCTGAGCCAGGCCTCATGCAAGGGCGGCTTCCCGGGTCAGCGAGGCCATGCGCCGCATGTTGGCGGCGAGATTGGCGAGCCCGATTTTTTCTAATCCCCCACTTTTGGCCCTGGTTCTTTACGCCTGGGAGAGAGCCCAAGCGCCAGCATCAGGAACCCGCCGGGTTGCAGGACGGGCGGCAGAAGCTTGGTCACGCCGGGCGAGACTGCAAAATAGCACTTCGTGCCAGACCGGCGCCGGTTGAAGCACAGTGCGGCCAATTCCCCGCATTATGGGGCGGGGCGGGGGTGCCTGCTTGCCCGTACTACCTCCTCCATTAGCGTCTCTTTCGGGGGCGGTAGACCACATGATTATTCTCGACCACGAGGTCTTGCGCGCACTGCATGTCGTGCGGGCCTGGCTTGGCTTGAGAAGGTTTGTTGAAGGGCAGCTCCTCAACCTTAAAACCGCGCTTGAGCAGTTCTTGGCGAACTCGTTCACGTTTAAAGCTCATCGTGTCGCTCGCAAGTGATAGGCGTGCCAAGCGAAGCAGTTCTGCGTCGCTCATATCCTCAATCTCGGTGTCTAACGGTTGCGGCGCTGGCACAGTCTCATCAGGCTCCTCCTCCTTACCAGCCGGCGAGGTCGATAGCGGAGGAGGCGCGAGCTGACCTCCGCGAGGGCCAAAGATCTTCGCGAACTTTTCAGGGTCTTCTAATCGAAGCAGCTCATTCGGATCCTCTTCAGAATAAAGCGAGATAACCTCGCCGTCGTCATTGACGAGAACCTCGTAGCCGTTCGAAGGTAAAATGACCAGGGCCGGGCTATCCAAAGCGTCGCCATTCGGCCCGGAATGGGCGGGGGCCTCCGTTGGCTTACCCCAGCAATGCTCGGCCAAGAGTTGAGATGCCCACGTACGGTCGCGCTTGTTCGCCGTCGTGTCGTGCATGGTTTCGAACCAATAATCAACAATCTCATCAGCACGGTGCTCGATAAGCGCACGCAGCTCTTTCGGACGGCCGCGCTTGGCGGGCCTTCCGTCCTTTCGGAGGCCGCCTGGATTGCCGCTTTGACCTTTTACAAACTTCGCCATGACAAAAAATCCCTAGATAGGAAGACCCGAGATTCACCCGTTTTTAATATAGCATATGGCAGGGCTTAGCAGAAGATGGTTTTGAAAGAAAAATCAAAGGCTTAAGAATGCTATTATGCGCTTTTTGGGTTCCAGAAAGCACCCCGCGGGTTACCCATAGCAAAGTTAAAGTTAAGCATGGCTAATTCTCTTGTGATTGGGATGGGTCATCCGTTACCCAGTAGGTAAATCACTGTCTGCGTAGCAGGGAAGCGGCGCCGCTCGCGCTGGCAACTCATCCAGTTAGCTCATCCAGTATAGGAAGTAATCCATGGATTGCTCCCTCAAAAGCCGGTTGCGAACCCGGAGCGAGGGCCGCACTACGCAAAGAGTGGTCCGTATGGGGTAATGAGGTTGATGCGGAAAATCCCGCACCTGAATCTGCTGCCCAAAGTATGACGAGACGGAAGTTGTTGAGAATGCGGTTCTTGAGCCAAGGTTACTGCCAAGAGAAGTGGCTCCACAATTTCGGACGGTGCAGTAGGTGGAATTTCTACCTGGCAACGGGCACGCTGGTGCCCGCGAATCAGGAGCGGCAATGAGTAGAAGACCACGGCGGAACCACTCACCGGCCTTTAAGGCGAAGGTGGCGTTGGCGGCGATCAAGGGCGAGCGGACGATTGCACAGTTGGCGGATCAGTTCGACGTTCATCCGAACCAGATCGCGGCCTGGTATCGGTATATACTTGTATATCAATGACTTAATATTCCCAAACCCTAAAAAACTCGCCATTGAATTGTATAGTCTATTTCGGCGAATTCCCAAACCTTAGCGCCTTGGAGTTTATTCATTCAGCGTCGCTGGCAAGTGATCTCTCGATATGCCGGCGTGCGCCTGGGTAAATATCGGCCAATTATGCAACGCCGGTCGGATCGAGCTGTAACCGCTCGAACGCTCTCGAAAGCGTACAGCGCGATTTTGCGCCTGCTGCAAAAGCGCATCGATCTGCGCGAGCCAGTGCGTGGCGACTCGTTTAAGCTGAAGGGGTTGCGATGGACAGGTATGAGTAAAGAAACAACCAGCGAAGGTGAGGGAGCGCCGACGTGTTACGAAACGATCGAAACCTAAAACTTAGCGATGAACCTGACGAGTTCGGCTTTTTTTACGGCTGGGGATTCCGCAACGGGAAGCCTGTTCACGTCGATATCTTGCCGCCGCGCGATCTTTGGCGCGGCCAAATTTCGATGAGCGAACAGAGACCCGACCCGAAAGCCTGGATCGTCTTTATGAACGGCGAAGAATTCGCGCGCGTCGAGCGGCGCGAGGATATCGCGCGGGTCATCGGGGCGACTGATCCGCAGGCGCCAGCCGCGCAACCGCGTCATCGTCTGCTGCGCTGGCTTGGGCTTTAGGATGAATGATGGACGATGACGGCAAACCCTTCGGTTTCTGGCGGGCCGCAACTCTTGTTTTGAAACCTAGTGGACCGACCCGGACGATCGTACGGTCTTTGGGGATGTGGTTCATGACGTGGCAGTGCATGTCGCTTCCGTGCACGATGTAGTATTCTTCGGCATAAGTGGGTGCGGTTCGATGACGCCGACCGCAAGGAACGCCCTTAACATGACGCAAGCTCCTTCGTTAATCCGTGTTCAGCAAACGTGCTCTACGATTGCGGCCAGCTTCTTGCCGAAGGCTTCCTCCTCCTTCAGATCTTGCTGAAGAAGAGAGGTGCTGTCTTCGCGGCCGCGTTCCCTCGCCGATGCGATGAACGTCCTACTCCGTCTCCAAAAGCGGCGATAAATGCTAGAGCTGACGGCCTTTTAAGAGAGCATCTACGTCACGCTGG
>JBAUNL010000178.1:0-4385 GCA_049579205.1 Rhodomicrobium sp.
GACCATGCCCAAGCTGAGCTTTGCCGTTTCCCAGTCTTTCACGAGAAGACCCAAAGAGGATTCTTTGGGTCTGTCCTTTGACTTCTCGACGAAGATTTCCGGCTCATGAAGGGAATGGCGTATGAAATAGGCTAAGACCGCAGGGACGATGCCGATAGCGAACATGCCGCGCCACCCGATCAGAGGGAGCAGCACAGGAGTGACAAGCGCCGCTGCAAGAACGCCAAGTTGCCAGCCCAGTCCCACGTAGGACGATGCGCGGGCCCGCTTGCTCGGGGGCCACGCTTCGGCGACAAGCGCCATGCCAATGCCGAATTCTCCGCCAAGGCCCAAGCCCGCCATCGTTCGATAGGCCAGCAGGTCCCAGTAGCCCTGCGCAAGTCCGCAAAGCCCTGTGAATACCGCGAAGACAACGATCGTGTAGGTCAGGACGCGCACGCGCCCGATCTTATCGGACAGCATCCCAAAGCCGATCCCCCCAAGCACGGCGCCTACCAGGGTCGCGGTCACTAATGATGCCGCTTGCGGCTGCGTTAGCCCAAGATCGGCCGAGATGACTCTCAGCATAAAGCCTAGGATGAGCAGGTCGAAGCCGTCCATGGCGTAGCCGAGGGCTGCGCCTATCAACGCTTTTCGCGCTGCGCCGTCCACCTCAGTAACTTCCGGAGGAGAAAGGACCCCGGCGGCTGCAGTCTGAACACTGCTCATGATGAATGTCCTATTCTGATTGGTTTTCCGAGTGCCGGGAATGCAAAAGCGGTGCCGTAGCAGTTCGACAAATTACCACGACCCAGTTCTTCTTGCACTTCTGCCTTGGAAGGGGGCTCTATCTCAAAAGCTCGCCCTTCCAGCCGGCAAGCCTCTGTCAGCGCGTCCCATACATGCGGTCGCCCACATCGCCCAAACCAGGCAAGGCATAGCCCTGCTCGTTGAGCTTTTCGTCGATCGCCGCGGTCCAGATGCGCACATCTGGGTGATGAAGGCGCACTCGGCGCGCCGCTTCCTCAGTCGCGATCAGCGATACAAACCGAACTTCCCTCGCCCGGACTTCTTTGAGCCGGTCGACGGCAGCAACGGCGGAATTGCCGGTCCCGAGCACAGGTTGCAACACCAGCGCCATACGGTCCGCCATGTCATCAGGAGCCTTGAAGAAATATTCGATGGCGCTGAGAGTACGCGGGTCGCGGTAGAGTCCGATATGCGCCACGCGAGCAGAAGGCACCAGGTTCAGCATCCCATCGAGAAAGCCCAAACCCGCTCGCATCAGCGGGACGAAAACCAGCTTCTTTCCGGAAAGGACCGGTGACTTCATTTTCGCAAGCGGCGTTTCGACCTCTATGATCTCGAGAGGAAGGTCGCGGGTCACCTCATAGCACAGCAGCATGCCGATCTCGCTGAAGAGCTCGCGGAAGTCTTTCGTCGATCGTGTCTTGTCGCGAAGCAGCGTCAACTTGTGCTGGACCAGCGGATGATCGACAACCGTGACTCCCTCTATAGCCTCCCTCGCCATTCAGAACACCGTCCCATCGCTGATAACAGTGAGTGGAGGTCTCCCATCGCTGCGTTTCTGCCTGGCGATTTTGCGTCCGGCGGACCAGGTGCCGCCCTCGAGCATGGAGCCCAAGGGAAAAGCCTTGGCACTGAGGCCAAGTTCATCGCGCACCCTAGGCGCAAGGAGATCGAGCAACGCCACCGTCAAGCCCCGCCATTCCACGATCAACTCAGAGTCCACGGGGAGCGCATGAAATGCTTCGCCAGGGTCTCGCAGCTCTAAAACACCGAGGTCGAGAAACAGGCCTCCATTGCGATACTCGGCAAGTCCAGTCAACTCGTCGATATCCGTTACAGTGATCCCAGCATGGGTCAGCGGTTCAACCAGGGAATAAGACAGCCACTGCGAGAGTTTGTGCAACGGCAGGAGCCCGTCGCTTAGATCGCTGCGTTTGATGACGGGATGCCGCCAGGTGTCCCCAAGAGAGATACCGCCGAGGCAGATGCGGCCCGGCCAAATTGGCGCCAGATGTGTAAGTACAGCACCAAGGATCGCGGTAGCAGGCAGTTTTTTTCCAGACGCCAGGCCAGAAAGATGATCAAACAGATCGCCGGGATGGCCCGCGCCGGCGTTGGCAAAAACCTTCGAGTTTTGCAGAACCGCATCGCCCAGGCGGAGTAACAATTGTAGCCGGCCATCCAGGCCCGCGAGCGCATTCCCTGAATGAGACTGGAATCCTTCCGCTAAATCGGCCAAAGATAAGCTCGCGAGCCGCGTGCCGTCGGCACGCAGGGGCGAATGCGGGTCTGACGAGAAAAGGCCCGCTCCAAACATCCGCAAAGTGGCAAGCGCCAGACCTTCGGAACGGGCGGCGGTGAGGCCGGTTTCCTCATCCCGGTAAGTCCAGTCCGGACCAGTGCCCGCGTCGAGAAGCACGGAAATGATTGTCAAATCGAATGCCGCCCTGGCGCGATCGCCGGAAGTTCTCCAGGCAACCCTTGACTCCATCTCAGCCCAGAGATCGCGCCCACACATACAGAAATGCCGCCAACGCGCGTGAATGGGAACCTTGAGGCTGGGGTAGTTCTCGCGGATGACCTCCGCCACAAATCGGGCCGTTACCATAAGCCGGTCAGGATTAAGACGGAAGTGTGCGAGCCGATCCGCCAGCCCCTCCTGGAGCACCTCATGCGCTCGTTCCCGTACGGCGGCAGCAGACAGCAGCTGCGCCGCAGCAGGCGCTTGCTGACTTGTTGCCATAACCAAGGGACTAGAACTCATCGAGCCCCCTGCCGACAACGCCCGTGTGGTCCTTTTTGCCTGTCAGATCAGGTGCGTAGTAACCGGCTGCCTTCTTGGCTTCGAGCTCGACCCCCGCGTCCGGAGGAATAAGCTCAGACAGAATAGGAACTCGTTCACGGATGGTAATCCCGGACCCCACGATCGCGTCGTATTTCATATTGGACATCGAGATGAAGCGATCGATATGCGTGACGCCCAGCCAATGCAAAATATCCGGCATCAGCTGTTGGAAGCGCGCATCCTGAACGCCCGCAATGCATTCGGTACGTTCGAAATAGGTGGCAGCCTGATCCCCGCCCTCTTGCCGCTTGCGGGCGTTGTAGACCAGGAATTTGGTGACCTCGCCCAGCGCGCGCCCCTCTTTGCGGTTATACACGATCAGGCCGGCGCCGCCGTCCTGTGCCTCTTTTACGCATTCGGCGATCCCATGAACGAGATAGGGTCGGCATGTGCAGATGTCGGAGCCGAAAACATCGGAACCATTGCATTCGTCGTGCACGCGGCAGGTCAGCGACCGCGATGAATCCGATAGCCCGCCCGGATCACCAAAGATATAAACCGTGATCCCGCCGATGGGTGGGAGGAAGACAGTTAGGTCCGGCCGGGTCACGAGTTCGGGATACATGCCGCCCGTCTGCTCGAAAAGTGTACGCCGCAGCTTGTCTTCGCCCACGCCGAAACGATCGGCGATGCCTGGGAGATACCAGACAGGATCGACGGCTGCCTTGGTGACGGCGATGTCTCCGCTCTCGCGCACGATCTTCCCATCAGCCTTCAGCGACCAATGACCAGGGACGTTCAGCTCGGGAACGGAGAGACGCGCTCTCGTGACGGCGATAGTTGGCCGAATGTCCAGACCAGTCGCGATCTCAGGCGCGAAGTCCTCTGCAATCCGGTGGCCCCAGGGGTCAAGCGAGACGATCTGAGCGGAATTGCACCATTTGACATTTATGGGGATATCCACAACGGGAGCGGTATTCCTGAGATCCGGCCGCGAAATTGGATTAAGGGCTCCAGACGAGACAGCCAGCGCACGATACAACGCATAGGATCCACCATGCGCCCCTATGGCATTGCGATCGGCCCCCGCATTGACTGTGCCGATAACGGGCCCGCGTTCGCGAGCGGTGAGAGCCCCCCACCGAATGGGAAAGCGGGTTGGCGTGCGGTGGCCCGGATGCGATGTCAGCCTGATATGACTATCTCTGGCTGTAGACATCAGATTGCTCCACAAAAGCAAAAAGCCCTCTCCAGGTGGACCCGGAAAGGCGCTTCAAAGGAAATATTTAGCAATCCACCCGGCACTTGACAAGATAGGAGATCGGCGAATGACGCGCGCGCCGGAGGCCAAAGTAGTCTGTGTAGAAGCGGCCTGAAACGCCCGAAGAATTGTGGGTCCGAGTCGGGCCACGGCTATATAGGAATCGAGAGCTGGTCATCGATCGAACGTTGCGTGGCTCAACGCCGATGGCTTCCGGCCGTGTGCGAGAATTGGTTGCTCACCACTCTGTTGAACGAAGCCCTCAGCGATCCTCTGGACCTCCTCACGTGCGCAAAGGCTGCCCCCGCCCCCAATCAGCGCAATTACTCC
>JBAUNL010000179.1:0-6680 GCA_049579205.1 Rhodomicrobium sp.
CGATGAAGTAGGAGAAGCGGGCCTTCCTATTTTCGGCGACGACTTTCCTTACTGAAGCGGTTTGGCCTGCCATTTTTTCCTAGGCGGCTTTGCGGTGGAGCAAGCCGGTCTTTTCGAGGGCGGCATCGACGGCAGCTTTCGTCTGCTCGGAGACCGGCGCGAGCGGCAGCCTTGTATCGGGCTTGCACAGACCGAGCCGCGAGGCCGCATATTTGACAGGCCCTGGACTGGTTTCTACGAAGAGCGCCTCGTGGAGAGGCATGAGCTTGTCGTGCAGGGTGAGCGCACGGCGGAAATCGCTCGCGAGGCAGGCATTTTGGAAGTCCGCGCAGAGGCGGGGAGCGACGTTGGAGGTCACGGAAATGCAGCCATGTCCACCGTGCGCCATGAAAGCAAGAGCGGTTGGGTCCTCTCCGGTCAGCTGATTAAAGTTTTCCCCCATGCTCAAGCGCTGCTGCGTGATACGCACGGGAGAGGCGGTGGCGTCCTTGACGCCAATAATGTTCTCTAGCTGGAAAAGACGCGCCATGGTCGCGACCGACATGTCGATGACGCTGCGGCTGGGGATATTGTACATGATGATCGGGATCCGGATCGCGTCATTGATCGCCTTGAAATGCAGATAAAGCCCTTCCTGCGTGGGCTTGTTGTAATAAGGCGTCACGATCAAAACCGCGGCGGCGCCTGCCTTCTCGGCATGGCGTGACAGTTCGACCGCCTCCTTTGTGCTGTTCGATCCGGCTCCGGCAATCACAGGTACCCGCCCTTTCGCCGCGGCGACACAGCTTTCGACCACGCGCTGATGCTCGTCATGGCTAAGCGTCGGCGATTCTCCCGTTGTCCCAACCGGCACAAGTCCGTGCGTTCCCGACTGGATCTGCAACTCTACCAGACGGCTGAAGGCATCATAATCCACGCCTTCTGCGTCGAAAGGCGTGATAAGCGCTGTAAACGAGCCCTTGAACATTAATGGTGTATCCTCACCTTGATCGGCACAATCTAACAGATCGCACAAGCTTCGCCAGTCCCGGTTCGCCGGCATAAAAGGGAGTTTCGCCAGCTTGTCATGCTATTGCCGGATTATAGCCGTTAGAATCCCATGAAGCCGCATGATCAAAGCATCCTTGGCCGGATCTGCGAGCCATCGCATGGATAAGATGAGAGCCGCCGCCAGGGAAATCTTTCACTCGCCGGGGAAATGTCAACGCCTGTACCCAAATCAACAGCACGACGGAATCGCTTGAGCATTTTTAGAGCCATCCTGACTGGATTGGGCCTCGGCGCAGCCACGGTGGTATTTCTTGCCTATGTGGCCCCGGTGACGGTAGCAGAAACCACGCCGGTCAAGCAGGCAGGGAATAAGCTGCGGGCCGAGGTTCATAGTGCCCGGTTAGCACAGGCTGCTGCCACTGCAATTTCACCCCAGAGCAAGCCCACTGAACAGCTTGCTCAGGCAGCTCCAAATGGGGCGCCTAAACCAGAGGCGAAGGCGCCAAGCGGGACAGCACCTGAAGCTGCGGCCGCCACCCAATCTGCAAATGAAGGTCCAGGGCAAGAGGTCGCCGTGCACGCCACCGCGGATGGGCAATTGCCTCAATGGCTTCCTCATGACGATATGGATGCTGCCCTTCAGCCGCTCCTTTCATTCAAGATCAGCGATGAAGATGCAGCCGCAGTCAAAGAGGCAATGGCCGCTGCCGCGAAAGAAGATGACGGCGCAGCACGCCTTGCTATCAACAAAATCAAAGATCCAACGGCGAAGGTTTTTGCTGAATGGCGGCGTTTGCACCGCACAAGTGCGAATTTTCAGGAGGTAATGGCCTTCCGGCATGCCCATCCGCTGTTTCCCGAACCGCCGCAGGAACCAGGAATTGAGAAAAATCTCTTCCTGTCGGACGCTTCCGCCGACGATGTCCTGAAATTTTACAGCAACCGGATGCCCTTAACCGGCGCAGGAAAAGCGAGCTTCGCCGGTGCCCTTATCGACAGTGGCGAGAGAGAACGCGGGGTTGATCTCGTAAAGCTGGTGTGGAGGCGGTACGCCCTCGATCCTCTTGTGGAGGCAAAGTTTCTTTCCCGGTTTGGTTCACTGCTCAAAGGTGAGGATCAGGCAACTCACCAGATGATGCTCGCGGCGCGGGCGGCACAGAAGGATGATGCAGCCAGCAGAGTTGCGTCCCTGGCCAAGGAGAAGGGATTAAGGGCGGCGGTGCGCCTTCGTGCAAAGCGGGCGAAGGGGAACGCGCTGCACAAGGCTAGGGGGTCCACAGGCTTAAAAAGGAGGCGCGAAGCGAACGCCACAGTTCCTGACCAGGAAGCCAATCACGATGCCAAAGCAGCTCAATTTGGAATAAAGCCGCTTTCCAAGCTGGTGAGGTTCCGGCGCTCCCACCGCTCCACCAGGCGGCCGGAAAGCCGTCGAGGTCAAGCAGCGCATTTGCCGAACGAAAAGGCGAAAGCGGAAGCGAAATCAAGCAAGCCGGCTGAGAAATCGCTTCAAGCCAAAGCCGCGGAAGGGGCATTTAAGCTTACAAAAGAGCGCAGCGGCGGACCGGCGACGCTGCTAGCAAGGGCGAAAGCGCTTAGGCGGGAAAAAGCCGACGACGACCTTTGGTCTCTGCTTCGATCCGTCGATCCGAACACGGCCGATCTAGCCGATCCCGATCATTGGTGGGAGTTCCGGCGGAGTGAAGTCAGGTACGCCTTAAACGAAGATCGACCCAAGACAGCCTATGCAATTGCAAGCGCGCACGGTCCGCTCGACGGCGAGAATTTGGCCGATGCCGAGTTTTTAGCGGGTTGGATCGCGCTTCGCTATCTCAAAGACCCGGTGCGGGCGGCATCCCATTTCAAGGCCTCGGCTTCGGTCAAGGGTTTTGTCCGCAAGGAAGCGCGCGCCGCCTACTGGCTTGGCCGGGCAAAACTGGAGCTCGGTTTGCGAGAACAGGCCGAAAGGCTATTTGCCGAGGGCGCGAGTAACTTTTACACCTTCTATGGATCGCTAGCCCGGCAGGCACTTCGGAACCCGGCCTGCGAATTCCGCGCGCCACCGCGCCCATCGGCGGAGTCCATCGCTGCATTCGTGAATGAGGATGCCTTCAAGGCGGTCATCATCGCGAAGCAGCTCGACCTGCAGCCCATTCTCATCAATTTCGTGCTGGATCTCGCCCGGCAGATTCGCGACCCGCAGCAAATGACCATGCTGATGGAACTGGCTCAACGCACCGTGCCGGTCCACGTCGCCGTTCATGTGGGAAAAATCGCGCTGCTGCGCGGGTTCGAGGCAGATATCTATGCCTTTCCCCCGCTTCTCCCCGCCTATACGAGCGCAGGCAACAACGCGAAATTGGAGCCTGCACTTCTTAATGCACTGACCCGCCAGGAAAGTGAATTTCATACCGGGTCGGTCAGCCGCGCGGGTGCGCGCGGTCTTATGCAGCTCATGCCCCAGACGGCGAGGCATGTCGCGGCAGCAAACAAGATGAAGTATGAGATAGGCAGGCTGATCTCCGATCCATCCTATAATGTGACGCTGGGTTCAGCCTTCTTGGCGCAGCTCGTTTCAGGCTATGACGGCTCTTACGTGCTCTCTCTCGCCGCCTACAATGCCGGGCCAGGCCGCGTCACCCAATGGATCAACGAATTTGGTGACCCCCGCGATAAATCCGTTGATCCCATCGACTGGGTTGAGCGCATCCCTTTCACCGAAACACGGGAATACATTCAGCGGATTCTCGAAAGCACCCAGCTTTACCGGTGCCGGTTCGAGGATAAAAGAGCCAGGTTCCGTATCGTCGAAGATTTGCACCGTGGGAGGCCAAGCAAGCTTCCGGACTTTATGGGGATCGCTGGAAGTGCCGATTTGGATGATACCCCATGACGGTTCCGCAAGAGAGATACCGGCGCGGGCTTAGCCTAGAACCGGAGGACATCTTTTATCGCAGTCATGACGATCTGCTGCTGCATGTCCGCAAATATGGCGCCGATGACTTTCCAGCGCGCCCCGTCGTGTCCCTTCCCGGATTAACGCGAAATGGGCGCGATTTTCACCACCTCGCTTTGGCGCTATCGTCACACCCAACGCATCCCCGGACCGTTTATTGCCTCGATTATCGCGGGCGCGGGCTTTCCGAGTGGGACCCTGATTGGCGAAACTACTCCGCATATATCGAGCTTTTGGACGTTACCGGCTTCCTAACGCTTCGCGGTCTTTCGGATGCCGCCATTATAGGGACCTCCCGGGGTGGTATTATCGCAATGCTACTCGCGGTGATGCGCCCCTCCGCAATCGGTTGCGCCGTCTTGAATGATATCGGCCCGGTGATCGAGACGGCCGGACTCGCACGGATTATGGGCTATGCAGGCAAGATTCCTGTCCCGCGCGATTGGGAAGAGGCCAATCGTGCCGTTCGCGAGATGAACAAGCATCAATTCACAGCGTTGGACGACGCTGGCTGGGACGAGTTCACGCGGCAAACGTTCAATGATGTCGATGGGAAGCCTGCGGCGGGTTACGATCCGAATGTCGGCAAGGCGCTTTCCGAAGTAGACATCTCGAAGCCTACGCCAACGATGTGGGAGCATTTTGAGTCGCTGCTGCAGAAACCTCTTATGGTGTTACGGGGCGAGAATTCGGACATTCTTTCCGCCTCCACGGTTCACGAGATGCAAGCGCACCATCCGGCCATGGCACATGTTCTAATCAGAAATGAGGGACATGCGCCTCTCTTGCTGGATCGCTTCAGTCATCGTCTTATCGGTGACTTTCTCGCCGAGGCGGACATGACCTGGAAAGGCCCCGTGACCACAGAAAGAGCCGGGGGCCTGACCCTTAGAACGTCCTGAGCTTGCTCAAAGCCTATCGCCATCCCGCCCATATGAGGGACCGCCCCGCGGCCCTGCCCCTCCGCCACGGACAGGGGGCATTGTGACAGTACTATAAGGGCATAGCCGCCGGTTTTGCTCGTTCTGCGAGCAGCTTCGCGGCTTAAAGTCTTTCGTAAAGCAGATCCTTATCTCGCGTAGAAGATTTCTCGAGCAGACGACCTGTATCATGCTCGCATCGAGGTCACGGTTCACGCCAAGAAAATCCTTCTTGACCTCCTCAGGAGAGACCGTCAGCGGTGTTTCCAAGTCCCGGAACTGGTCTGGGATGCGAATACTCTCATAGGCTTTACGGGCTGCCTGAAAGTATTGCATGGGATCAAGGCCTGAGCAGACTCCATGCTTTTTATATTCCTGGATTACCAGCCGCCGGCTCGGCATGATATCCATCATACGGTCGATGGTTTCTTCGGGCACCCAGGGGCGCTTCCCGGTCTCGCACATTTCCGGCCAGCCCTTGCGCTCATATTGAGGCCAAAGGCCATGAAGAACAAAGGCGTAGGGCCTACTGCCGTTGCACTGCTCATCAGCGCCGCCTCCCCCGCCATATCCGCGGCGCCTGTCAAAGCGATCATCGTCACGATAACGGTCATCATAGCCTCCGCGGTCACTTTCATTGCCTTCGCGGCTGCCGCAATAGGTAGGAGACCAGCTCAAAGCCAGGGCGTAGTAATCGAAATCACCGGGCATCCCCCCACGGTCAGCCTGGGCCATAGCTGGAACAGCGCCGCCAGCGGCCAATGCCATGATGAAAAAGCAAATCAGACCCTGTAGATGCACCCACCCTGGCTTCCCCGTCATTTTACAAGCTCACCGCTTAATGAGAACGAAGCCAGAACGTAGCGGCTGCGGCGATGATGTCAAGCGCGAAGAATCGACTTTACGCAACCTTTGTGCGAGTCACTCAAAGCAGAGTCGTTTGATGGGAGATCAGAGCGTCTCAGCCTTCTCGCGTTGCGCCTTGTAGAACTTTTTCACGAGCAGATCGCGTTTGAGGCGGGACAAATGGTCAATGAACAGAACGCCGTTCAAATGATCGATTTCATGCTGAACCACGGTAGCGTGCAAATCCTGAAAGTCTTCTTCGCGCAGATTGCCTTCGAGGTCCACATAGCGCACCCGCACTAGCGCGGGCCGTTCCACTTCCGCATACATTTCGGGAATGGAAAGGCAGCCTTCCTCATGTAGCCGAAGAGTCTCACCCACCGAAAGAATTTCGGGATTGATCAGCATTTTCGGGTTTTTGGGTTCGTCCTCGCCACGCACCGTGTCGATGACAAGCATCCGCCGGAGAACGCCAATCTGAACAGCCGCAAGGCCGATGCCCGGCGCCGAGTACATGGTTTCGAGCATATCATTTAGAAGCGCGCGCACCTCAGCATCAACGGTTTCAACCGGCGAAGATTTCTGGCGCAATATTGGATCGGGTAGTTTGATGATAGGCAGTTTGGCCATACGCTGCAGATAAGCGAGGCCCGCATGGCGGTCAACGTTTAAACCGCGGGCCTAGCCCACAGATCGTAGTCATCCGACTTCGTGACCGTGGCGCGAATAAGGTCGCCCGGCTTCAGGCCCTTTTTGGCTCGTAGGAATACGTGGCCGTCGATTTCGGGCGCGTCCCAGAAGCTACGGCCTATAGCACCGCCTTCACCGGCCTCGTCAATCAACACATCCAGCGTCTTCCCCACCTGCGAAGCCAATACACTGGCGCTCACCTCGCGCTGCACGGCCATCAGCCGGTCATACCGGTCGGCCTTCACCTCGTCGGGAACCTGGCCAGCGAGGCAGCGGCTCGC
>JBAUNL010000180.1:0-3097 GCA_049579205.1 Rhodomicrobium sp.
CTCGTATGGTGACGTCAAAACGTCCGCTAGCATGCGCCGAGGTTCGCCCCGAGCCGCGCCACAGTGTAGGAAAAACTGTCGGAAATTGTCGTTGAAATGGAGAAAACTCCTGTAAAACCAAAGATGCCTGGCGGAGAGGGAGGGATTCGAACCCTCGATACGCTTGCGCGTATTCCGGTTTTCGAGACCGGCCTATTCAACCACTCTAGCACCTCTCCGATTATGTCACGGTACGCCAACAACTGGCAACGCCACCTCGCCGCGCTGGGACCCGGCGCTTCATGCCGCCAACCTATGCACGGATTTCGCTCCAAGCGTCAATCACTTTGGGCGCGCAACCATTGCCGCATCCTCTGCGGGCTGCTAGGAAAAAAGTGGCGTGCCTTGAGCATAATCCGGAATATCTTGTTCCCATGCAGACGGGTTTGGCGATAACAAGGAATGAGGGCTCGCTTTTCAGGTAGTCAGAAGCGCGCTCCTCGGCGGGTCCTTGATGCTTGGAACAATCTCATCTGAGCGGAACGGCATTATCAGCGTCCGGTCCTCCTATTCCTTTTCGAAAACGATCGAGTCGCTCCACGTCGCCCTGAAAAGACGCGGCATGTTTCTACATGCGTGCATCGACCATGCGGGGAACGCAGCGGGCGCATGCCTCAGCCTTAGGCCGACACTGTTATTCGTCTTCGGTTACCCCGAGGCAGAAGCCCCGATCATCGTTCGCAACCCTCTTTCCGGTCTCGATCTGCCTCAGAGGTTTCTTGTCTGGGAAGATGAGGAAAGGGCAATCTGGATCAGCTACAACGATCCTGTCTGGCTCGGAGAAAGGGACGGCGTTCCCGCAGATATATTGCCTCGCTAATGCAATGGAGACATCGCTGGAGGGGATCGCTTTGGAAGCAGGCGGCCTTTCCACGGCTATTCCCCCTTCCGGCTCGTTATAAACCCCGGCGGCAATCGAAGCAGCCCACATCATCGCACCGAAAAGTGGCAGCGGTTTTCGGGTAACGCGATGCGATTAAAGAAAAACGGCAGGCGGAAAGCCTGCCGTCAATCTGGCAACTTCACGTGTGGGGCATATCTGAAGCTGCACTCTCACAACGTCCCTCGGCCAGGACTTATTCCCAATAACGGAAGAAATTTTGACGAAGCCGCCCGAAGTTTACCCTTACACTCTACCCAACCATGATCGGTCGCGGTAAATCGAGACCGCACCCACAAGTGCGAGGCCAGCCGAAATCAAGACACTGTACCCCGCCAGCGAAAGCCCAAAGATCCGGACCGCGGCTTCGTCGCAGCGTACCGCATCGTTGTGCCTGAGCCGGGCGGCGAGCGAAGAGGTGGACTGAATGTCATCCCCGCCGCAGGTGCTCGGGCCGGGCCAAAAATGCCATTCGGCACCCGCATGATAAATACCAAGGCCGGCGTTGTAGAGCAGCCCGACGCAAGCCGCCGCCAGCAAAAGGGCAGTGACCCGAGGAGCCCTCCCAGCAAGGTAGGCTGCTAGGGCACCTCCAGCGACAGCGGCATAATAGGGAATGCGTTCCTCTAGGCAAAGCGGGCAAGGCTTATAACCCGCGAACTGGAACAGCCACGCCCCGGCCAAGGTCAAGAAACTCAAGGCCGCAACGATAAGCGCGCCGTTCTCGAGCGTGAGCGGCGGCGAAGGCAGCCCTCGTCTTTCCGTTTTATATAACATATCGAACGATCACGAAGCCTGAGACGATGATTGCGACGGTTGCAAGCGCTATGGTTTCGAGCCGCTTCTCCAGAAACCCACGGATGGACTCGCCATAAAGCGCAAGAAGCCCGGCAACGGCAAAGAAACGGATGCCTCGCGTAACGATCGAAAGCAGCACAAAGAGACCGAAATTGTAGCCTGCAAAGCCGCTGGCGATAGTCACAAGCTTATAAGGGATCGGAGTCATGCCCTTCAAGAGAATGATCCACGCCCCCCATGCAGCATAGGTCTCGCGGAACCTCTCAACGCTCTGACCGTAGCCGTAAAAATTCACAATCCATTTGCCGAGGCTCTCATAGAGAAGCGATCCGATCGCATAACCCGCCATACCGCCGGCGATTGAAGCCGCGGTACACCAGGCAGCGAGAGTGAACCAGCGGTCGCGCCGTGCCAGCACCATGGGAATCAATAGCGTGTCCGGTGGAACCGGGAAAAAGGAGCTTTCCGCGAATGAAACCGCGACAAGCGCTCGAACCGCGTGCGGACCTTTCGCGAGGTCCATGGTCCAGGAGTATAGGCGCCGGAGCATATTGGTTCTTTCCTGTGTCGCGGCCGTGATAGCCCTTGGCGTGCACTTTGTCCATGCCGGCACGTATTCGTGTTTTCCGGTAAATCGCTCTTGCCTGAGACAGGCCGGCCAAACAGCTATAACAAAGTGCCAGAGAAGGAGTTCTGATGCAGCGAGTGCAGGCCACCTACCTCGTAAAGTCGGAAGCTCGGTTCATCGAAGCGCGGGCACAAGCCCTTGCGGTCGAGCAGAGCGTCGAGATGCCGCTTACCGCGATCTCCAGCGCCGAGGTTCTTCGGGATATCGTTGCGGAAGTTCAAGAAATCGTAGAAAGGGAGCCGGAGCTTTTCGAGGTTCGCATCGGCCTTTCCGCCGCAACCCTGGGTTTGGACGCGGGGCAGATCCTTAAGATGCTGTTCGGCAATACGAGCCTGCAAGACGATGTGACGCTCTGCGATGCCCGGATTCCGGAGGAATTGGAAAGGCATTTCGGAGGACCGAATAGAGGCATCCCCGGCCTCCGCGAGCTTTGCGGCGCTCAGAGCCGTGCCCTTACCTGCACTGCTCTGAAGCCGCAAGGGCTGCCCCCGAAGGAGCTCGCGGCGCTCGCCGGAAAACTTGCACGCGGCGGCCTCGACTTCATCAAGGATGATCACGGCCTTGCCAATCAAGCTTACAGCCCCTTCGGGGAAAGGGTGCCCGCTTGTGCTGAAGCGGTGCGCCGCTCAAACGAAGAAACAGGCCTGCAGACGCGCTACGTCCCTAGTATTTCAGGAGATCTGATGCAAGCTGCCGATCAGGTCCGGCTTGCGCAAATGGAGGGGATCGAGGCGGTGATGGCCGCGCCAATG
>JBAUNL010000181.1:0-4177 GCA_049579205.1 Rhodomicrobium sp.
CGCCCGGGCAGGTGAGGCAGATGATGAAAGATATCATTGCCGGTGTCGCGGAAGGCGCCCTCCGGCCGGTCATCGGCAGAGAAATGCCGCTGGCGGAGGCGGCAGCCGCTCATGTGGCAGTCTTGGAGTCCGGAGCCTACGGAAAGATCGTTCTGGTCCCGTAAGTAAGGTGATCAAAACGAAGCCAAGACCGCCAAACATTCTCCCCCTGAAGGGAACGCTGGCTGGTTCATTATTCTGGCCAGTAATGTTCCAAAGTGCACCCAGCGACTTTTGTAATGTCTTGCGGATTCAATGTCCTTTGCTCCACAGCCTCCGCCGGGGGCTCTGGCGTTGGCCTTGGCCACGCGCTCGGTCATGGGTTTGCCCCTCGGCTTTTTGCGATGGATCGCCGATTTGAACCCGGCCCTTCGCAGATACTTTTCGTTTTTCGTGACGCCCGCCTCGGTCTGCTTCAATCCGACCTTCATGAGATAGACGTGATCGCCATCGGCCTTAAGGATGATGCCCGAGCTCTGGCATGGCTGCCTGGGCCACAAGCGGATCAATACAATCCGGCTCGTTATATCGCGGCGAGTTCATTTTTGGCGATACTGGTATCAGCTGAACCGCTGCGTCAATGCCAGGATCAACGGCGCGGTCTTCGCCGGAAAGCCAAGGCTCGAAACCATTCTTCGCCGCCTCAGCGTCGCGAATGCCGTCGCAAGGCTCGGTCGTGAGGGTTCTCCGGCTCCCAGCGCTCCCAGAGGCTGCAAGATCATTTATGAGAATGCGTGTGGGCAGTCGTCGTATGTTTGTGAGCTTGTTCACTGTGCTCATGAGCCGCAGTTGCATGTTTTTTTGCCTCTTCGTGCTCGCCAACAGCGTGATGGTGCTCAGCTTGATGGTGATGATGCGCGGCGGCATGGTGGTGAGCGGCGGCTAAGTGATGATGCTCCTGGGCCGGATGCTTCGGTGCTTTTGCCATCTTGGGGTTTCTCCCTTTATCGTGGTGGGCTTGGATTTGCCCGGAATCTCGATTTCGCGCCATTCATAAAAGCCGCTTGCCGGAATCAAACAGCGGAGTTGGCGCCAGGTTCCATGATGGCCGGATGTTTGGCGCAAGAGGGTTCGAGAGATTGTAAAGATCGTAAAGCTCTCGCCAGGTGAACAGCTGACTGAACGGGCCGCACATGTCACTCCTGTACCTTTCTCACGCGGTTCTTTGAAGGCACGCCACTGGCCGCGCGAAGTGAAGCATAGCGGAACGGAGTGCGGCCAGCGGGCGACGGCCCTGCCCCCGCCAGAATCAACGTATGCAATACCGGGGCAGGCTTAAATAGGGAGGCTAAAATGAAGAAAATCCTCGCTTGCGCGGTGACGGCTGTGTGCTTGGTATCAGCCCATGCTTGCGCGCAGCAGCGTGTGGTGGATTCAGGGCTGGGTGCGGTCTCAGGAGGGGTTCTGTTCGGCCCCGTTGGCTTGATCGCAGGGGGCGTCGTTGGCTACACGGCCGGTCCTTCGATCGCGCGTGCCTGGGGGCTCAGCGGACACCGCCACTATAGGCGGTACGCAAGGTGGAGAGCCCACTAACATCCAAGCTACTTTAACGTCAGTTCAAGCGGCTTTCCAACAAAAGAAGCGGCCATTGAAGCCGCAAAGGCTGATATCCTGGCGCAGTCAAGTCCCAGGACTTTGAGATAGCGAGCGCGCATCATAGACGTTCACCTGGACGTCATCGGTTTGATGAACGAGAGCCTTACGCGCCAGGATGTGCTTGTCTTCGTAGTTCAATTCCGAAAAATCGGAAATACTTCGGACGTCTGGAACCTCGGCCATGATGTCATGCTCCGTTTGCGACGACGAATGGCTGAAGAGGGACGGCCCCTCCCCAGCGGCTGCCTTCGAAAAAGACACGAAAAATGCGGCGAAGAAAGCTGAGTCATCGATCGAGCTTACGACGGCAATCAAGCCAACGACAACTATATGCCCATGAGGCTGCAGTGGGGCTTGACCCAGATCAATGACACCTGTGTTCGTGAGCCTTTGCCTAGATCAATGATATTTGCAGAACCTGGTCAAAGGAAACGTCCCATGCTGAGGCCTAATATGGCTTGGCCGATGCACCGCCGTGTCGAGCGACAAGCAATTCGCATGCATGAAATGATGGATCGCCTCAATGTCGATCCCGCCGCCTTAGTTCGTTTGCGCAGTGGCGATGTTTACGCCGAGGCGCGCGCAAGGTGCCTTTTCTGCGGCACAAGTGACCTATGTCTGCGCTGGCTTAGGGGAGAAAGCCGGCAAGACAGAAGCCCAGACTTTTGCCTCAACCTTAGCGTTTTTCGATCTTGCGCCAGAGTTCCGCCCACCTGTCAGTTGGACGGCCGGAAAGAGGACACTCTGACCTTGCGGCATGGTGCAAATGAAGGCGCCGCCCTAGTCGGTGGAGAGAAGAGTTAGTGCGTTGATCTTGTCCTCACTGTCGAGACAATAGGTCAATCTCTTGAGGTTCTAAACGGTGCTGTTCCGGTCCGGCTGCCAGGAATGTATTGAGGGGTCGTTTCGCGCCATGCTTGGGTGAACGCAGATCGGAGGGCTGTACCAACTTATTCCCGCTGCGATGTAGCGAGCTGATGCGCAAGCGGAGCAGTGCGGATAGCCTGCTGACGCCAAATGAAAAACCGCCCCTCCGGGCGCGAAGGGCGGCAGACTGCTTGGCCAATCGCGCAAGGGTAACGAACCGGCGGTGGGATTATTCCTTGCACGAGCGTTGCAGCGGAAAACCTCGCCACCAACGAAGAATCCGCTCCAAGGGATTGGTGGAGCGGCTTCCATTCCTCGGTGTCTCCCTTACCCGAGACCCGATGACAGTACAACGAACCCGCGCGGTGATTATTCCAGCCGCATGCGCTCCACTGGAACTCGCACGACAAAGGAAGAAACCGCCTCCGAGCGGTTGGAAGCGGTTCCATAAGGGGCTGTCTTCGATGCAATGAACCGATAACGATTAGGCGCCGAGATTATTCCGCCGGCCGCTCTTCCATGGTACAATAACAGTGCCGGACGCGGGGGCGGGAGGAACCCCAATGGCGACTTAGGTTGTGCTCGCCAACTTCACCGAGCAAGGCATCCGAAACGTCAAAGATACGGTCAATCGAGCGCAAGTTGCCATCCGCCATCACTGTAACTGGGGTTATAATCACTTCACTGACTGGTTTCGTTGCAATAAGCAGAGCATTGCCTTGAATTTTGTGTTCGCGCTGCGTTTGTGGGCTGTGGAAAGTCTGTGCCGCTATGTTGATCAGTCGTGAGCTGCGGGCTGCTTCAACCGGTCGGGTAGGTTGTGTTGCAGAATTTAGCATCAGGCGGCATGATGGCGCCGTGATGCCTTTTTTGACAAGCGAGACGGCCTAGCCAGCTCTTGCTTTAGCACGACACAAACGGCCGCCTCTTGCGAGGGAATGCCGGATGCTTGAGCGCATGCTGAAGTCTTTCGTTAAGACAGGAAGACTTACCATGATCCGCCCGGAAGGCAGCAGATTTGCGGCCGGGAATCTCGCCAACGATACCGACCCGAACATCGCGCTGCGATTTAAAAACCGTTGGACCGAGTTCAAAATCCTGATCAACCCGGAGCTTCATCTCGGCGAAGCTTATATGGACGGAACCGTAGAGATCGAGCAGGGCAGCCTTGACGGTTTGCTTGATCTCTGGGCCCGGAACTTGGCGCCGGCACCGCGTCTGTCACCCTCCCGGCGCACGATGTATGCGATAATGCGTGCCTACCAGCAAGCCAACTCGCGGCCTGCAGCGCATCGCAATGCTGCCCACCATTACGATCTCTCAGAGGCGTTGTTCCGCAGCTTTCTGGATTCGGATATGCAATATTCCTGCGCTTATTTTCGAGAACCGGGGCTGGCTGCGCAGGACGCCAAGAAACGCCATATCGCCGCTAAACCGCTGATCGAGCCCGGTCAGTCCATTCTTGATATTGGCTCGGGCTGGGGAGGTCTTGCCCTGTTTCTGGCTCGAACAAATGACGTAACCGTGTCAGGCATAACTTTGTCGAAAGTGTCCCGGATCAGCGCTTGTGAGACAAAACAGGGTTAACGCGGAATGGAGGATTTCTGGCTCAATTTGCCCATGAGGGAGCAAAAATGAGACAGAAATCCGGGACCGGGAAGCCGCTAGCGGAGGC
>JBAUNL010000182.1:0-6011 GCA_049579205.1 Rhodomicrobium sp.
ACAATAGGCATCCTTCAAGACCCCAGCTCATTCTGGTAGAGGAGCACGCGTGAATGCCGAAACCACAAGAGCCTATTGGGCACGAATCGAAAGCCCAGATCGAAAAATTGAACGAATCCGCCTTTGATGAGAAAGCTGAGGTTGAGCGGGCCAGAGAAAGAGTCAAAGGCTGGATTCCTATAGCTATATTGCTCGCGGCGGCAGGTGCGGTAGGTTACGCTGCCTATCAGCCGGGCTCGCTAGTGCAGTTCTGGTATTGGGTGAGCGTTTCTTTTAAGGGGATCCTGCTTTCGATAACGAGGTAAGCCGGGGAATTGAAGCCAAAATGCCGAAACGAAAAGAGCCTAAGCTTATGCCGGAAGAGCAATACGAGCGCCTTGAGAAAGCGGCGAAAGAGGCAGGCGTAACGAGCGATGACAAGACCTTCGAGGAAGTGTTTAAGAAGGTTGCGAGCCAAGAACCAAACCGAGCGAAGACAAATCATGACCGGCTTGGCGGCTTGAATTTCTATTCATTTGTCCCATTCCAGACGTGGGCTGGTTGCCGGGATAGACACCAGACGCGCCAATATAGCCTGACAGGCCGTAAACTACGGGTACGGACGCGGCTCCAACCTCATCCCAGTTAGCGTCGCCATCAACGGCAGGCCATGAACAGCTGTGACAAGAACTCGCGCCAACTCGTGGTCTTGCATCTCTCCCGCATCAGATAGCCGGCTCGGCCTGAGGCCTCTCAAAGACAGCGTCTCCCATCTCCGACGGTTTAGCCATGGCCTCATGAAGCTTGTCCGTATCAAGTTCGCCTTCCCATCGGCTGATGACAACGGTTGCCACACCATTGCCCACGAGGTTCGAAGTTTGATGCCACCTACACTGAAGATGCCGTAGGCTGAGCCAAATCAGAAACCAATGGAAAGAAGCAGAGCTGCAGTTACCGCAGTTGCCAAAGCAGCCACGCCATAGGTCGCTAATTTCAAAAGGATTAGCGGGCCTGCTCGCATATCCTTGAGCGTTAGATAAAGCCGTTCAGCGCCGTGCCAGAAGAACAAGGCGATCACAGCAAGAAGCACTAATTTTCCCAGCGGATGGCGGGAGAAGGCCAGTACGCTGGCATAGCTTCTGAATCTCGAAGGCAGACCCAGGCCCATCGGAGCCATAATGCCGGTCAGAAGGATCAAGGCGGGTCCAAAGAGGGCGGACAACATACCGCCCGCACCAAATGGCAGCCAAAAGAGCGGTGAAATGCTGCGCTTGCTGTGGCTGTGGTCTCTCATCGCGCCACCTCCATCGCAAGCGCCACCAGTGCTGACGAACAAACAACCGCGGCCAGTACCGCCAGTGCCGTGATGCGGGCTTGTGGAATGGCTTTGCCGCCGACGATCAATTTAGGCATCGTCTTCGGCAGTGTCTGAAACCAGGTCACCGTATGCAGCACCATTGCGGCCAGCAAAAACACATGCAGCGCGATAGACCCAGGACTTGCAAGGATGCGCAAATAATCCTCATAGCTTTGAGGGCCGCGCCATAGACAGACCAACCCTATCAATAAAATGGCGCCATACAAGGCGACGGCGACACCGGTCAACTCGCGCAATGTGTAGGCACGATAGGGCCGATGCGCCCACCAATGGGGTCGCATGGGACGACGGTACAGTCGTTTCTCGTTCATGAGCTTGGTTCCGTCCGCAAGAAGCGCAGGAAAAAGTCGAAGGCGCTCTTGGTCTTGTTCTGATTAACGGCATTGGCCGGATCGACGTGCTTCGGGCAGACGTCTGAACACTTGCCAACCGCAGTACAGGACCAAACACCGTTCTCGCCATGAATGAGGTCCAGACGCCGGCGCTGGCCGTCATCCCGCGAGTCGCTGTTATATCGCTGAAGCAAGGCCATGGCCCCAGGGCCAATGAAATCTAGGTTCGCACCGAATTGCGGACAGGCTGCATAGCATAGCATGCAATTGATGCAGTCGCTGAACGACTCGTAGGCGGCCAATTGAGCAGGGGTTTGAAGATATGCCCCCTCTTCGATAGTTCTTGGCGTCTTCGGTATGATGTAAGGGTAGATGCTCTCAATTTTTTTGACGAAATCGCCGACCGTCACCACTAGGTCCCGTTCAATCGGAAAGTTTTGGAGAGGCTCAATGACAATAGCGCGACCCGCAAGATTTCGCAGAAACGTATTGCAGGCGAGCTTCGGCTCGCCATTGATCATCATTCCGCAACTTCCGCACACGGCCATGCGGCAGGACCAGCGGTAGGACAGAGTGCTGTCTATAGTATCCTTGATCAGCTGAAGCGCCTGCAGCAGTGACATGTCATTGCTGTATGGCACGCGATACGAGGCAAAGACGGGATGGCTATCCGAGGCGGGCCGATAACGGAGGACCCGCAACTCAGCCGTCTTGTCTGCAACTGCGGTCTTAGGCATGAGCTGCATCCATTTTTGTCTTCTCAAGCTGATCGCCTAAAGCGCCATAGGCGCGCTGTGCGGGCTGAGATTTGGTGATGGCAACCGGTCCGTAGCTGATCTCAGGCACAGTCCCGGAACGGTAATGGGCCAAGCTGTGGCATAGAAAATTCACGTCATCACGGGTTTCGAAGCCATCCAGTCTTTGATGAGCGCCGCGCGACTCGCGCCGGGCTAGAGCGCTTTGTGCCATTGCCTCCGCCACGTCGAGCTGAAACCCGAGTTCCATTGCGGCGATCCAGTCTGTATTCCAAACGCTGGAGCGATCTTGCAGCGTCACCTGCGTATAACGCTGCTTGAGTTCAATGAGGCGGTCGCAGGCTTCCTGCATCTCTGGGCCAAGCCGATAGATACCGCAGCCCTTCTCCATAACGGCGGCCATCTCCTTTCGGAGTGTCGCGTGATTCTCACCTTCGCCGGGCTGGTCGCGCAGTGCAGTCGCCTTTTCGACGCTCTCATGTGCAAGCGGCAGCATCTGCCGTGGCTGAGGAGGCGGGGCAAGCCGGGCGAATTTTGCAGCCTCTTCACCCGCAACACGGCCAAACACCGACAATTCCGCCAACGAATTCGAACCTAAACGGTTGGCTCCATGAATACCTACGCTTGAGCATTCGCCCGCAGCATAAAGCCCGGGCAGCGGCGAAGCGGTGCGGATATCGACGAGAATGCCTCCCATCGTGTAGTGCACAGCAGGCCGCACTGGAATAGGGGTGGCTACAGGATCGATACCCATGAACTCCTTTGCGAGTTCACAGATCAGTGGTAGCCGTTCCTTGAGCTTGTTCGGGCCCAAGTGCCGGAGATCGAGGAGAACGGCCTCCCCCAGAGATGTGCTTACGGTGCAGCCCTTGCGCTCTTCATGCCAGAACGCCTGACTGAGCCTGTCGCGCGGTCCGAGTTCCATCGTCTTCGGGCGCGGTTTCGACTCCGCAGGCCCCAGATCGTAGTCCTGGAGATAGCGATATCCATCTTTGTTGAGCAAGAAGCCGCCTTCGCCGCGGCAGGCCTCGGTGAAGAGGATGCCGGACCCAGGCATACAGGTTGGATGGTATTGCACGAATTCCATATCGCGCAGCGGCACGCTATGACGGTAGGCCAGTGCCATGCCATCGCCGGTGACGATGCCACCGTTAGTGTTTTGGCGAAACACACGGCCAGCGCCGCCGGTCGCGATTACAACGGCGCGAGCAGTGATGGCGGTGAATTCTCCGGTCGAAAGTGATAGCACTACGGCACCTTGGGCGCGTCCATCATTGACGAGCAAATCGATGCAGAAATACTCATCAAAGCGCTTGATCGAAGGGAATTTAGTCGAAGTCTGAAACAGCGTGTGGAGGATGTGGAAGCCGCTGCGATCAGCGGCAAACCATGTCCGCTCGATTTTCATGCCCCCGAAGGCGCGCACATTGATGTGTCCATCGGCTTTGCGGCTCCAGGGGCATCCCCAATGTTCGAGCTGCACCATCTCGGCAGTGCAGCGGCTGACGAAAAACTCGACGACGTCTTGCTCGCAGAGCCAATCGCCGCCCGAGACCGTGTCATTGAAATGGTTGTCGAGACTATCGTGCGCTTGTATGACCCCCGCCGATCCACCTTCCGCCGCAACCGTATGGCTGCGCATCGGATAGACCTTCGAGACAAGCGCGACGGTTAAGTCAGGAGCCGACTGAGCAGCAGCGATAGCGGCTCTAAGCCCGGCACCGCCAGCACCGATGATTAGAATGTCCGCATTGAAATGGTCCACCGCACATCTCCAATCAAGGCGACTAGGAAGTCTACGATGCGCCGTTCCCTGACTATTTGAACATGCTAGCCGAGCAATCGTTGATCGTCTTTGATTCTAATCAAGCTCAGGCTGAGGCAATCCGGAGGCAGAGATGGCTCCCCGATTGGATACAGAGAGGAGCTCAGGCTCATGCAGCTAAGTGGATGGCTTCTCGGGCGGCGACTGCTGGCGCAGTGATTGCCCATAAATAAGATTTGCGCGCTCCTCGAAGGCTCGAATGAAGTGAGTGAAAGCTTTCTCAAACACTGGACGTGTCAACAGCGTTAATGCACGGCTCGCAAGCTCATAAGATATGGAGAACCCAACATCGGAGCTACCGTCGCCGTGTGATTGAAATGTCCAGCAAGATTGCAGCCGTACTGCCCGGTCCGCGGCCTCGACGAGAATCCGTCCATTGGATGGATCAAGTGTAACCCGGTTTCGAAAGGTCTCGCGAAAGATCTTGTACGCCACTGTCATCTCGGTCGTCAGAACTTGGACTTTGGAGCCTACATCACGGGATCGAATTGCATTCCTTTGACAAAGCGGTACAAATTCGGGATAGCGTTCCATATCTGCAACAAGAGCGAACATGTCATTGGCGCTGTGAGCGACGCGCCGCGTGATTTGAAATACCCGCATTTTATTTCCTTGCGCGATCATTACTTGGACCAGCACCTACGATAGGCCTACCGGTACTTCGCTCGGCCTTGCAGCAGTTGGCACGGATCATAATGCGCAGCGGTTTTCAGCGACGGCGGCGTGGATATTGACTTATGTGTTATTCGATTGTGACCGCCGCCGGCTTGATTTCTGTCAATGCTACCAACCGAAAACGCTGCTGCCCTTACACAAGAAATTCGGGATGCTAGAAAAACCTGGGGGTGGATTGTGTTGGATTGGCCGAGCTCAAATATTCGATTGAGTGCGAACATTGCGCTCTCTGGCGCCGGAGACGAGATTGAAACCCTCGCCTCAACAATTCGCGCGGTTAAACCCCGGTCTAGAGAGGTTCAGGTTCCCCATTACCTGAGCGCCCATTATTGGTGGGCCTATGTCCATCCGAGTGCGGTGCGAGTTTTCGAGCGGCCCTGGCTTGTCAACCTTATCCTTTGGGGAAATTATTCCCGGTTGCGCGATGCCGTGCTTTCCGAATTCGGTGGTGACCTGCATGGACACACCCTGCAGGTGGCATGCGTTTACGGCGACCTCACCCCTCAGGTTCTCCAAAGAGTGGCCGAAAATGACGGGTACCTTGACGTAGTCGACGTGCTTCCTATTCAACTGAAAAACCTGGCGCGAAAGCTGCCACCGAACTCAGCGGTGCGATTAGTGCAGATGGACTCGGCGAATTTGGATGCACCGTCAGCAAGCTACGACCGTGCGATCGTATTTTTTCTTCTGCATGAGCAGCCCGCGGCACATCGAGAAAAGACATTAAGCGAGCTGGTCCGAGTGGTAAAACCCGGCGGCAAGATTGTCATCGTAGATTATGCCCGCCCGCGCTTCTGGAACCCGCTTCGTTATCTATGGTGGCCGTTGCTGGCGACGCTGGAGCCTTTTGCGCTCGATCTGTGGCGTGAGGAAATTATCCGGTGGCTTCCGCCTCGCGCTTCTACCAGGCTGCGCAAAGTATCGTTCTTCGGAGGGCTCTACCAGAAAGTGGTAATCACTCTCTAAGGTGCTGTGTGTTCACTGAGCTACGCCCGGAAGTTGGTGACGCCGCGTACAGTTCCTTGGGCACCGTTATCGAACAAGTAAGCAGCGTTTCTGTTCAAATC
>JBAUNL010000183.1:0-7749 GCA_049579205.1 Rhodomicrobium sp.
CGCCCGGGCAGGTGAGGCAGATGATGAAAGATATCATTGCCGGTGTCGCGGAAGGCGCCCTCCGGCCGGTCATCGGCAGAGAAATGCCGCTGGCGGAGGCGGCAGCCGCTCATGTGGCAGTCTTGGAACCCGGAGCCTACGGAAAGATCGTTCTGGTCCCGTAAGTAGGGTGCAACGGCACCTTGTGGGCAATGCAACGTCCAGGGTTTCCAGGCGGGCGCGTGTGGACGTGCGTTCTGGTTGAGGAGGCAATCTACCGCCGGCGGAGATTCTGAGGCTTTTGTCGTCGCCGGCAAAGTGCGGCGCCAAAGCGTTACCCCCGATGAGCCTCTCAATCCTAATTTCCGGCGTTGGTGTCGCAGGCCGGCTTCAGCCTACCGGCTCAACCGGCAGGGCTTCACGGCCACGCTTGTCGAGCGCGCGCCGAGTGCCCGCCGCGGGGGTTATGTCATCGATTTCAGGGGATTGGGCTATGACCTCGTGGAGCGAATGGGTCTTGCTTCGGAAATCGAGCGACTGGACTATCACATTGATGAGCTGCGCATCGTCGATGATCGCGGCAAGCGGGTTGCCGGCTTCGGAACCGGGGTGCTCAGCAAGCTGACGGGCGGACGCTACGTCACACTTGCAAGAAGCGATCTATCGCGTCTGATTCTCGAGCGGGTAGGCGTGCTGCGGCGCTTAGGCTGAAGGGTCATGATCTGTTGCGGGTTTCGCTTAGAAGGGTTCACTCTGATAGTTTCACCGTCCGCCATATGGAAAAGATCGAGCGCTGCCGTGGTTTTCGTTCGTAAATGTGAAATGCCGCCATGGTGTGAGGCTACGCTCGCTTCGTGACCGCTACAAAGTCCGGGGTGAAGGATGCATAAGAGAGGGCGGGCGCAGTACAGGTCGGAGCGCAATGATGATGAAGAGTGGGAGACGTAATTTTCGGTGACATGTTCCGGATGAAGATTGGAGTAAGAGATGGCACTTGACATCCAAAAAGTAGAATCGATCTTGCGCGAGCATTGGCAAATTCCAAGGGATTTGAGTCCTAGGGAGTTGCGTGAACACGCTGAAAGAATAAAGGTTTTAGTAAACCAGAAGTACTCTCATGACAATTTAAAATACCAGCTCAGGTTGATTCAAACGACAAAACTCAAACAGAATTTCGTCGAGCCGGCGTGCGATCAGATCGCCTCGGAACTCCTTCAAGCTGCCAATACTTAGGCCAAGGCTCCTATGCCAGGCTGATGGTGGTGATGGCGACTTTTCCGCTGCGCCGGTCCACTTCGGTCTCGAAGGACACTTTCTGCCCCTCATCCAGGTTGCGTAGTCCTGCTCGTTCAAGGGCGGATGCGTGGACGAACACGTCATTTCCACCCTCGTCGGGCTGGATAAAGCCGTAGCCCTTCCGGGAATTATAGAATTTTACCGTACCGGTTTCATGATCTGCGCCTTAAGCCGCTTACGCCAAGACATGGCGAATGAAGTTTGGTCCGAGCCGTTGAATCGTGCGCTGCGTGAAGTAGAGCTCAGGCCAGCTGGTACTGATCCAGGTGAGCAGCCGTTGGGCCTCGCGGAGTTCCCCCGAGATTCTAGCTGCGCCGCGATGGCTCGAAACCAACGATCCCAGTCGAGATTGCGAGCGCCTTTGCGTTCCGCCAGAACCGAAGTTCTTCAGCCTGCGGACCCCCGGAGAAAGGGCCAGAAGCGGCCCTTCCGGCGGCGCGGATGCGGCACAATCCGTATGTAAGGCTTGGGCGCCTTCCAGCCCCGCGGATATGCCTTCTTGGCATCGTCGTCCGACACGGAGCCAGCAATGATAACGTCCTCGCCATTCTTCCAATTCACAGGCGTGGCAACCTTATGCATGGCAGTGAGCTGGAGTGAGTCAATGACGCGCAGCACCTCGTCGAAATTGCGGCCTGTGGTCATCGGATAGACGAGGATGAGCTTGACCTTCTTGTCTGGTCCGATGACGAAGACATTGCGCACGGTTTGATTGTCGGCAGCTGTGCGCTTGGTGGGATCGCCCGATACCGGGGCGGGCAGCATGCCATACAGCTTCGAGACATTGTAATCGACGTCGGCAATCATCGGATAGTTCGGAGCGAAGCCCTGAGTCTCTTTAATGTCACCCGCCCATTCGGCGTGGCGGTTGACGGGATCGACGGAGAGCCCGATGATCTTCACGCCGCGCTTGTCGAACTCCGGCTTGATCTTGGCCATGTAGCCGAGTTCAGTGGTGCAGACTGGTGTGAAGTCCTTGGGATGGGAGAATAGCACCACCCAGTTGTTGCCTATCCAGTCGTGGAAATGGATCTTGCCTTCGGTGGTCTCTGCTTCGAAATCAGGAGCCGTGTCGTTGAGTTGCAGAGCCATGTACTGCCTCCGAATAACCGCAAGCTATGCCAGCGAGCATGCGTAACATAGAAGCAACACGCCTGCAATTACGGTAATTGCCGGAATTTCCGTGCACACGATCGCTATGTCTGCGCGGGGCCCTTCGCGTCGGGCGGTAGGTATTCGGCATCGTGAGGCGAGGAAGCCGCTCCGGTGACCTTTACTTTAATTGCTCAAACTCCTTGAGACAGGATGGCAGAGGCCCTCCCAATCCAGACAGCGTCTTCAATTCGCTCGACGCCCAGCGCGAGGCTTGTGAAGCCTATATCAAAAGCCAGGTGCACGAAGGATGGCGCTTGGCCGTTGAACGCTATGATGATGGCGCCTTTTCCGGTGCCTCCCTTGACCGCCCGGCCCTGCAACAACTTCTCGCCGCGGTCCGGGCCGGCAGAATCGACGTTATTGCCGTCTACAAGGTCGACCGGCTGACCCGGTCACTGGCTGACTTCGCCAAGCTGGTCGAACTCTTTGATGCCCATTTGGTGTCGTTCGTCTCGGTCACCCAGTCATTTAACACCACGAGCAGCATGGGGCGGCTGACGCTCAATGTGCTGCTCTCCTTTGCCCAGTTCGAGCGCGAGGTGATTGGTGAGCGTGTGCGCGACAAAATTGCGGCCTCCAAGCGCAAAGGCATCTGGGCCGGCGGCCCGGCCCCGCTCGGCTATCGATGTAGCGGCAAGAAACTCGTCATCGTGCCCCAGGAGGCCGAGACCGTACGCTTCATCTTCACCCGCTACTCAGAACTTGGCTCGGTAGGCGCCCTGATCGAGGAGCTTGACGGGCGGGGTATTAGGACCAAGGTCAACGCCCTCGCAGATGGCCGCGTTCGCGGGAATATCCGCTTCGGCGCGGGGTCGCTCGCCCATTTGCTCAAGAACAGAATCTATATCGGCGAGGTGGTCTATCGGGGTGAGGTGCATCGGGGACCATCGATGCGATCATGAGCGCAGCCGGTCTTACGCATGGCGGCTTCTATGGCCATTTTGCATCGAAGGATGAGCTTACTGCCGAGGCTGTGACGTCGGCGCTCAAGCGAAGCGTCGAGAAACAAAGTCACTACGACACACTTCGCGATTTGGTGTTGGCCTATCTTTCGGAGCGGCATCTCGCGGACCGTGCCAATGGCTGCGCGGTCGCGGCATTGGGGGCCGATATTGCACGCCATAACAGCGGCGTTCGCCGTGCGCTGACCGGGTATGTCCAAGCGCAGCTCGACCGTTTCGTCGAGCTTCTGAGGGGCGGCACCGTCCCAAGCCGGCGCAAGCGCGCGATCGCGACCCTCGCCGGAATGGTGGGAGGGCTGACCTTGGCTCGCGCTGTCGAGGATCGGGCGCTCTCCAACGAGATTCTCACGGTGGCGCGTGAGACATTTGGCGGGGTGCGCTCCGGCGAACGCACCCATGGCTAAATCCGCGATGTTCGGCCGGCGCAGCTTGTTGAAGGCAATCCTGGCCGCGGCCGGCATTTCAGCCGTGGGGTGCCCAAAGGCAGGCGTGCAAGGAAAAGGCAACGTTAGCGATCAGAGTTCAAAGGAGGTGGAAATGCCCGGTATCCCGCTCAATGCAGCCGAGAAGGTCACCGTCGAACAGCGGGGCCAGATTATTCTCATCGGAATCAACCGCCCCTATATGCATAACCGCGTCGATCCTGAAACCTTCGCGGGCCTCGCCAAAGCCTACTATCAATATGACCGCGATCCATCGCTGCGTGCCGCGGTGTTGTTTGGACATGGCGACAATTTCTCGCGCGGCATCGATGTGGATGCCTTTCAACTGCTGGCCGCTTCCAAAGAGCCGCTTATGCCGGCAAGCGAAGCCATCGATCCGCTTGCCAAAAACGGGAGCCGCTTGTCAAAGCCGTTGGTGGTCGCAGTGCACGGCGACACCTGGAATATGGCCCATGAACTCATGCTTGCCGCCGATGTCCGCGTCGCTGCGGCTGACACGCGCTTCGGTCAGGACGAAACCAGCCACGGCCGCTTTCCGGGGGGCGGCGGCACAATACGCTTCGTCCGCGAAGCCGGTTGGGGCAACGCCATGCGCTACATGCTGACGGGAGATCATTGGAGCGCGGAAGATGCGCTGCGCATAGGTCTTGTCCAAGAAGTCGCTCCGACAGCCTCCGAGGCTTTGGACAAGGCCATCCTCCATTGCCAGGAAGATCGCGCGCTGCGGGCCACTCGGAATCAAAGAGACGTTAGCTTCTGCGCATTTGGCGATCGAGAACACCGAGGCTGAAGCTTTTGCGCAGCTCGACTCGCAATACCGCGGTCTCTACCGAACCGAGGATTTCAAAGAAGGCCGCAAGGCCGAAGCAGAAGGGCGTCTGCCAAACTACCAGGGGCGATGATGAAGTCGCGGGCGTTTAGCCGACTGGAGTTCCGCGTCGCCGTCCTGGAACCACAAGGCAATAGGCAGGGAGTGTTAATAATATCGCGGGATCGGCCCATCCTGTGGCGTGACCTTCTCGCCGAGATCAAGAAGAACTTCATCCCGGTAGCACCAACCCCAGCCTTCGGGAGGATCGTAACCCTCGATGATGGGATGGCCCGTGCCATGAAAATGCGCGGTCGCATGGCGGTTGGGCGCGGAATCGCAGCAGCCGACATGGCCGCAGCTCCGGCAGATTCTCAAATGCAGCCAGCGGCTTCCCATCTTGAGACATTCCTCGCAGCCTCGCGCGCTCGGCTTAACCTTCCTGATCGCGCGGATGTGTGAACATTGCCCGGTCATAGCAAAAGCCTTTCAGGCAAGAGGCCAATCGATCACAATTTCAGGTGCGCGCCAGCACACTGTGGATCTGAGCGACAACAGCAGCACCTTCTCCGATGGCGGCCCCAACATTGGGCGCGCACCGCCGTGCAGCACGGCATGAGGAGCAAGGCTAAGTACGCCGCGTTGCGCAGCAGGGGTCACAGCCATGGCCGCGCCTTGCGATCGGTCGCTGACCGCCTTCTCAACGTCGCCTGCGCCATGCTGAAGAACGGCACCCTCTTCAATCCCCCAATGGAAGCCTAAAATGCCCCTTGCTAAACGGTGGGGAGTTCCCCCCCACACAGATACCGAGCGAGCGGAATTCCCGCACGCGGCTCCCGCCTCGGATGCTTGACGGCAAAGCGTTGCTGTGGCCACGGATGAAGGAATTTTTGGCTGCGGCAGATAGCCAGCGGCGATCTTATCGATCTATCTTCTTATTCGTCGCGCACATTATCGTCGAGGCTATCGAAGAACTCCTTAAGCCTCTTCCGAATTCTCCTTGCGCCTTGCTTCAGCCTGGCGGCGGGTCAATTCATAAATAGCCGCGCCGGGGCCAATGACACCGGATGAAAAAAAGGTGGTTGCAAGCGAATCCGCTATATCGCAAGACCGCAGCCCGCGAGCTTTCATCTTGTCTTTGCTTTCAACTACCAAGCGGCCATTCGAGTCGATAGCATAGCGCACGGATGCTAACTCGCCCGCTAAATCCTCGGCGATGTCCCGCGCCGCGCCTTCGAATGAAGGTCCGTCGTAAATGATCCAATGTTTCATCTCAAGCCATATATAATCCCGCAGGCGGAAGGGTTGGTGGTCAGTCTCTAAGCCGGCCCTATCGGGGGCCTTTTGCGCCACATTAACGCCTACCAACTGCAAGCTTGCGAGCAATTGCCCTTGCCGCTTCAATTCGCAAAGCCGGTCATAAGGCCCAGCCCCTAGGCCGCCGGATATGTCTATATGGATGCTGTCGGCCCGCCATTGCCGGGCCAAGCTGACCAATAGGCCGGCGCAAGCCATGGTATCGATCTTTGCTTCCACGCGCAAATGCTCGACATTCAAGCCGTCGCGCAAGCTAAAGACCGTGCGGTCACCGCCATAGCGGGCCACGTCGCAGCCTAGCCGCCTATTCCCGGCCGGGGCCGCCGCGCGGGGCCGCGCCAGGGCCGCTTCAGCCGCTTCCAATGGAATCAGGGTGTCGTCATCCTGGCGGGGGAATTCGCCGTCGGCGCGCACCCGCACGACATTCGATCCCTCGCCGAATTTGCGAACCAAGCCGGCGCGATAGCCGGGCGCGACCAGCGGGGAATCTTGGGATTTGAAATGCAAGCAGCGAAAATCGCCCCGGTTATGCTTATGACTCGCCGCAAAATAGCCAGTGCTGCGGGTCGGGTTGCCGCCCATAAGAAGGCTCGCATTCGGCGATGATAGAGCACCTTCCGCCACCTCGAATATCTTGTCATGGACGCCGCCCGCCTCCTCGATCACGAACATAATTTGGCCGCTATGGGTTCCGGACATTTCATCGAGGGCTATCGAGCGGCCGTCTTCCGAAATGGTGATATCGCTTGCATGGAAGCCTTGCAAGGCATCCGGCTGCTCGGGCCGGGCCGTCCGAGCGACCGCGAACCATTCCTTTGGCGCGCCGCGGGCGGCTACCTTATCCTGGGTAACTTCGAACATCATGCTAAGCGGCGGCAAGCCGGACTTGCGCGCGATCTCCAGACTATGCCGATACCACTTGGAGATTTCGGCCCAAAGGATATCGCGAAGCTGGACCGCCGAAGGCGCGGTGCAAGGCACCTTCGAAAAATCGAAGCATTCGAGCTTCCACCATATCGCGCAAGCCAAACCGGCAGATTTGCCGGTGCCATGGCCGCTTCGAGCGCTTACCTTGGCGCCGGGCTCTTTGATTGCCAATAGGAGGTCTCGCTGCTGCCAAGTGGGGTTAAGCCCTAAGCGGCGGCGCGCGTAGCTTATCGGCTTCTCGCGCCATTCATCACGCATCTCCTGATAGAGGCGCTCCCAGCCCGGCCGCAGGAAATCCAAAGCTATTCCTTATCTGCTTTGACGGCTTGGAGGAGCACGCTTAGCCCGTCCGTCGAATGCGATATCGCTCCGCGTGGCCCATCCGGATTGCCTGTCTGAAGCGGCTTGGCCTCGCTCGCCTGAACGAGCGCCAGCAACAAGCTCATCGAACGCGGTTCGCCCGAGGCGGCGCGGTTAACTAGCTGTTTGACCGCCGCCTCGAGTTTGGTGATCCGCTTGCGGCGGCCGTTCTCGGTGACAACCACACGCTCGGCAAGCGTCGAGGCGAGGACCGTGGCGAGGCTGCGGGCGCCTTTGGGACGGCCCCGCGGATTGCCGGATGTTCCTGGACGGAACCGCGTCGCCAGCGGCGGATGACGATAGCCCGTCCGATAGCCGCCGCCGGGCTTTGATGGATCGCCGCTCATTGCGCCGGCTCCGCCGCGCGGGCGGCCTCGTCGAATGTCGCGCCGGTGACGGCGTGACGGGCGGCCACGCCGGTATAGGCTTGCCAGCGGCGTACGATCGCGTCGACGTAAAGAGGATCGAGTTCGAGCCCACGGCATTGCCGGCCGGCGCGTTC
>JBAUNL010000184.1:0-8949 GCA_049579205.1 Rhodomicrobium sp.
GAATCGGCGCAAGCCACACCGTCAGGCAGTCGAAGAGCGTATTGAGGACGCTGAGGGCCGCCCGGCGCTTCGTGCTCGAATAAGGCTCGCAATAAAGCGTGTCCTTGCGAATATCGAAGTAGATCGCGGAGAGGTCGTTCGAGCAGAATTCGGCGATGGTGCGATAGGCCCGCTTGAAGTCGAAGTCATCATAGTCGCGCCGCACCTGCGCGTCGATCTCGGCAACGCGATGCAGGACCCAGCGCTCAAGCTCGGGCATGTCCGCATGCGCGATTTCGAACCCCGGCTCATAGTGGGCCAGGTTGCCAAGAAGGTAGCGCAGGGTGTTGCGCAGCTTGCGGTAGCCATCCACGGTCGATTGAATGATGTGCGGGCCGATGCGCAGATCCTCTGTATAGTCCGAGGAAAGCGCCCAAAGCCGGAGTATGTCCGCGCCGGATTGTTTGATGACGTCCTGCGGCGCGACCGTGTTGCCCATGGACTTTGCCATCTTCCGGCCAAGCTCGTCGAGAACGAAGCCATGCGTGAGGACGCCATCGAAGGGGGCGCGGCCGCGTGTGCCGCAGCTTTCCAAAAGCGAGGACTGAAACCAGCCGCGATGCTGGTCCGAGCCTTCAAGATAGAGGTCCGCCGGCCATTTCAGGTCTTTGCGCTGTTCAAGGACGAAAGCGTGCGTGGAACCTGAATCGAACCAAACATCGAGAATGTCGCGCACCTGCTCCCAATCGGCCGGATTTTCGACAATCCCATCCAGAAAGCGAGCGGCGGCACCATCTGCGAACCAGGCGTCCGCACCTTCGGCTTTGAAGGCGTCGAACACCCGCTTCTGCAGCTCCTTCGAGCCGGCAAACTTCGCGTTCGGGATCACGTCGCCTGTCTCTTTATGCACGAAAACCGTGATCGGCACGCCCCAAGCACGCTGGCGCGACATCACCCAGTCAGGGCGCTGTTCGATCATGCCGCGCAGACGATTACGGCCCGGCGGTGGAACGAAGCGTGTCTCATCGATTGACTTGAGCGCAAGCTCGCGCAGGCTCGCCTTTTGCTTCGATCCTTTCGCCGCCACGGGCTTGTCCATGGCAATGAACCACTGCGGCGTATTTCGCCAGACTACGGGCGCCTTCGACCGCCAGGAATGGGCGTAATCGTGCTTGTGGCGTGGGTTCATGGCCGCTAGCGCACCAGCTTCCTTCAAGACTGCGATCACGGCCGCGTTGGCATAGCGCGTATCGTCGAGCTTGCCGAAATGTCCCTTATCGTCAATGACGCGCTTCGGCTCCGCGCCCCCGAACAGCGGTACGTCCTTGCGATAATAGCCGTCCGGCCCGACCGTATCAGGAACCGTGGGGTCGATCCCAAGCGACTGCAGGTGCCTCGACTTGGCCGTCCAGATATCGAAGTCGTCCGCGCCGTGACCAGGCGCGGTGTGGACAAAGCCCGTGCCGGTCTCTTCCGTGACGTGGTCGCCCTCCAGCAGCGGCACAAGGAAATCGTAGCCACCGCCCCTAAGCGGATGTGACGCGATAAAGCCAGATGGGTTGACATTTTGAAGAAGACGCCATTCCGCGACGCGTGCGGCTTGAAAGAATGGCTCGGCCAGTTTGTTCGCCAGGATGAACCGCTCACCCTTCTTCGTCCAGTTGTCATCGGGCGCATCCGTGACTTCGTAGAGGCCATACTCAATCTTGTGGGAGAATGCGATCGCGCGGTTGCCCGGGATCGTCCAGGGCGTCGTCGTCCAGATTACGAAGAATGCTGAGGCCAGTGCGGCGTCTGCATCCTGCTGTCCGTCGCTCAGATCACCGGGGGTCATCCAACCCCCCGTGCCACTGAATACAGGAAACTTAACCCAGATCGCGGGGCTGGCGTGCTCGTGATATTCCACCTCGGCCTCGGCAAGCGCCGTCCGCTCCACCACAGACCACATCACGGGCTTTGAGCCGCGATAGAGCAAGCCGTTCATCGCAAACTTCATCAGCTCATTGGCGATGACAGCCTCGGCCTCGTAAGCCATTGTGGAATAATAATTCTGCCAGTCGCCCTCGACGCCCAGGCGCCGGAACTCCTCCATCTGCACGCCGATCCATTTTTCGGCAAACTCGCGGCACTCGCGCCGGAACTCATTGACCGGCACCTCGTCCTTGCTCTTGCCCTTGGCGCGATACTGTGTCTCGACCATCCATTCGATGGGCAGGCCGTGGCAATCCCAGCCCGGAACGTAGTTGGAGTCCTTGCCCATCATCTGCTGGGAGCGCGTGACCGCGTCTTTGAGGATTTTGTTCAGACCCGTGCCGATGTGGATATTGCCGTTTGCATAAGGCGGCCCATCATGCAGGACAAACTTCTCACGCCCCTTTGAAGCTTTGCGCAGAAGCTTATACAGGTTCATTTTGGCCCACCGCTCGAGCAGTTTCGGCTCGAGCTGAGGCAAGCCTGCCTTCATACCAAAATCAGTCTTGGGCAAAAAAAGCGTCTTAGACCAGTCCCGTCCCTCAAGCGCTTCAGGAGACGCTGAGCTAGTAGCGGCAGGTTTCCCTTTTCCGTTCTTCCCTGCGCGAGCCCCATTCGAGATGGCCTTGCCGGAACGCTGATCTGACTTTTCCTGGCCTTGATCGCGATCGCCGCCGGCGGCATGACCATTTGTTACGCGGTCTCGTTGACTGGGTTTGTCCATGAATAAAGTCCGTCCGCCGGTAAGGGCACATCTGTTGCAATTTGTGGCTAGAGATAGGGCGAAGAGGCGTGCCCAGTAAATAGGTATCGCACCGCGCCCCGGCAAATCGCACTGGCCCACCCGCCGGCAATGCGAGCCCAGCTGACGCTCGCGCTCGGAATCGTGATCGAAGTACCAACTGCAATCGTTGCTGCATTTTGGTAAGAGTCTATAGGGTAACGTAACAGGCCAATCGAAGTGGGCTTTTCTGATGGTTTATCCTGTACTTGCGTTGGTTTTTCTAATGTTCCTGCCGCAAAATGCGGAGGCTCAATACCGGCGTGCGCCAGCGGCCGCACCAGCGGCCCACGCCTTTCGCGATTGTCCGCAATGCCCTGAGATGGTGACTGTGCCGGCGGGCGAATTCCTGATGGGTTCCGCTGAAGGGGAAAGGAACCGTCAAAAGGATGAAGGGCCCCAGCACAAGGTTACGATTGAACACCCCTTTGCCGTAGGAAAGTTTGAGGTCACCTTTGCAGAATGGGATGCCTGCGCGGCCGAACATGGCTGCACCCAAAAACCAGGTGACGAAGGCTGGGGGCGCGGCAGGCGACCGGTTATCAATGTTTCTTGGAGCGATGCGAACGAGTACACGGCCTGGCTTTCGAAGAAAACCGGTAAAGCCTACAGGCTTTTGTCGGAGGCCGAATGGGAATATGCGGCAAGGGGTGTGACTAAGGCAGAGCCCAGTACCCCCTTCTCAACCGGCGTAACCATCAACTATAAGCAAGCCAATTACGACGCCAACTTCACCTATGCATCTGGACCGCAGGGGCTATATCGGCAAAAGACAGTCGATGTTGGGACCTTCAGGCCGAACGCTTTTGGGCTTTATGATATGCATGGAAATGTGTGGGAGTGGGTACAGGATTGCTACAAGCCCTCGTATGAAGGCGCGCCATCCGACGGCTCGCCGGTAAGCTTTCCCGGATGCAGTCTGCGCATTTTGCGCGGCGGCGCATGGAACTATTACCCCAAGATGCTGCGTTCTGCTTATCGCTATGCCACGGCTCCCGAGGTGCGGCTCAACAATGCTGGATTCCGGGTGGCGAGGGCAATGTGAGATCGAACTTTAGACCGAATATGTGAGCTGGTTTGTTTCCGAGGTCCGTCAAATGAGGTCTTCACGCGTTTTGCGTTCTCTTCCCGCTGGTCTGGCGATAGCGGGCTTTGTGGCTTTTTTCTTCGGCTGTACGCCGGAAGCTAGCGCGCGCTCCCTCTTCTACCGGGATGAACCCTACGGCCGGTTCGATCTCGCGAGTACTGCCGTCGCCATAGTGGCTCTCAAGGAGCAGCATATTACTATCTACGACGCAAACGGTAAGGTGGTGCAAGCGCCGGTTTCGAGCGGCCAGACGGGCCTTGAGACCCCGGCTGGGATCTACAGCATCGTGCAGAAGGAAGAAGAGCACTATTCCAATCGGTATGACGATGCTTCCATGCCATTCATGGAGCGGATTACCTGGACGGGCATCGCGCTTCACGCCGGCGTTTTGCCAGGATACCCTGCCTCCCACGGCTGCGTCCGCATGCCGGAGGATTTTGCCGAACAGCTTTACCAGGTCACGCAGCTGGGCATGCGAGTGATTGTGGTGCGCGACGATATGACTCCCGCCGAAATTGCTCAGCCTCCGTTGTTCAACACAAGCCATGAAATGCGTCTGAGACAACTCCGTTCCATCGCCGATGACAAGGCGTCGGAGTCAGAAACCGCGACAAGGCGGGAGAAGGAGCTGAAAGTTGCTGCGGCAAAAGCGTCCACAGCGGTGCCTGCAGCCGAGCGGGCGCAGCGCGAAGCGGAAGGCAGTCTTGCCAGGGCGGAAGCACAGCTTGCCAGCCTGGAACGCACTGCGGGGCCAGTGGCCCCTGCCACGCAAAATATAGACATAGACGCGGCCAAGGCAAAAGCGCAGGCGAGCGTCGAGACAGCAAAGGCGCAGCTAGAGACTGCGAAACTTCAACTTCAAGCCAAAGTGGACGCTGTGAAGAAGCTGCAAGAAGACTTGAAGGCGGCTTCTATCACGCTGAATATCGCGCTGGATGCGTCTGAAGCGGCGCGCCAAAATCTGTCGCCCGTCTCGGTTTTCATAAGCCGTAAAATGCTGCGCCTTTATATTCGCAAGGGCAATCAGCCTGTGTTCGAAGGCCCAGTCACTATCCGCGATGCGGATAAGCCCCTTGGGACATTCGTATTCACCGCCTTGGATTACACCGGAACGCCCGGCCAAATGCGCTGGAACGTGGTCTCAATGTACAAGGACGCCACTCATCCCGAGCCTTATGTAAAGGAAACGGCTAGCAAGGCTAAGACGAGCGGCGGGCCGGGCACCTCCGATGTGAACGGCGCCGCGGCCGCGCTCGGCCGCCTGGTAGTCCCGGACGAAGCCGTGGCGCGCATCTCCGAGGCCGTATTGCCGGGCTCATCCCTCATCATATCGGACGAAGCTCTAAGCAATGAAACGGGCAAGGATACCGATTTCATAGTCGTCATGAGTGGGGAACCGCAGGGCGGCCTCACGATCCGCCGCCATGAACGGCCGAACCGCCAGTGGCAGGATGATAGCTTCGCCTTCTGGGGCTCTTCCGGCGGGCGGCGGCAGTCTGGAGGCGGAGGATTCCCCTTCTTCTTTTCGGACTGAAAACGGGAGAGAAGGGCAGCCATCCTGGGGTACAGCCGAGACTCTTAAGCCGTGGGAACCACAGCGACATTATCGATCAGTCTTCTGCGGCCCAGATAAACGGCCGCCAGAACACGGGCTGGATACTCGACGCGATCCTCAACCGGCATGAGCGTTTCGCTATCGCGAACCTCGATGTAATCAAGCCTGAACCCAGCGTTTTCCAGACGGGACGCGCCCTGCTCGATCGTTTCCTCAACTCCCCGGCCGTCGGCTAGATCCGCGCTCATGTCCGATAGCACAGCAAAGAGCTGCGGCGCGATCGCTCGCTCGGCTTCCTCCAAATAAACATTGCGGGAGGACATAGCGAGGCCATCCGCTTCTCGAAAGGTCGGTGCAGCGATGATGCTCAGGGGGAAATCGAGGTCTTTGACAAGGCGCTTTACAACCAAGAGCTGCTGATAGTCCTTTTCCCCAAAAATCGCGATATCGGGGAGGCACTGTAGGAAAAGCTTGGTGACCACTGTGGTCACGCCTGCGAAAAAATGCGGCCGCGACAAGCCTTCCAAGGTTTGAGTCAGCCCCGCGACCTCCACCCGCGTCGAAAAGTCTGGAGGATAAATCTCATCGGCATGCGGTGCGTACATTGCGTCGGCTTGCACGCTTTGGAGTTTATGCCAATCGCGTTCCTCACTGCGGGGATAGCTCTCATAATCCTCATTCGGTGAGAACTGGGCAGGATTTACGAACACGGACACGACAACCCGGCCAGCATGCTGCTTGGCAAGGCGAACCATGGACAGATGCCCCTCGTGCAGCCCTCCCATTGTGGGGACAAGCGCGATCTTGTGGCCGCGCCTGCGCCACTGCTGGACAGTCTTGCGCAGTTGATTGGTATAACGAATGACGGGCAATCGATTGAACATCGCGCAAAGCCGAGCTTCCTGGGTGCGCGCACACTACCAGGACGCGGTAAAAAGAAAACTCAGCAATGCGGACGCTTGGGAGTAAAGTCGCCGAGGCGGAGCCTCAAGCCGTTAGCTGGCGGGCTCGCTGCTGGTGCCGGATCTGGTGATCACGGATACCGAGGTCCGGCCGCCAGTTCCGGGTTTGAATTCGACGAAGCCGTCGCGTATTGCAAAGATCGTATGGTCCTTGCCCATCCCAACGCCTGAGCCCGGATGCCATTGGGTTCCGCGCTGACGAATGATGATGTTACCGGGGATGACTTGTTCGCCGCCGAATTTCTTCACTCCAAGCCGGCGCCCGGCGGAGTCGCGGCCGTTACGGGATGAGCCGCCTGCCTTTTTGTGTGCCATGATAGTTTGCCTTCAATTCCGTGATCTGCTGTCACTCTGCTTTCTTACCGCGAGGCTTTTTCGGCGCTGGCTCTGGGTCATCCGTGTCTGCGACTTGCGGTGCTTTCTTTGGTTTCTTTGCCCCGGATTCGGGAGCCGCATCGGTCCCTGCCGCCTTCACGCGCTTGGTTTCGGCGCCTTCCTGCTCCGGCAATGCTACGCTGCCCGCCTCGCTCTCGGAAGCTGCTGCGGCATTTTCCTTCGCCTTGGCGGCCACGCCCCCGGTCAGGATTTCGAGGATGCGCACTGTCGTCAATTCCTGGCGGTGTCCCTTCTTCCTGCGGTAATTTTGCCGCCTCTTCTTTTTGAAGATGATAATTTTGGGGCCGCGGCCGTGCTCGACGACCTCAGCCGAAACTACGGTGTCCGATACGAGCGGCGAGCCGAAGCGGGGTTCACCCTCGCCTCCAACCATAAGCACATCGGAGAACTGCACGGCTTCGCCCGCAGCTCCCTCGATTCTTTCAATCTGAAGCACATCTTCAGGAGCAACCTTATATTGCTTGCCCCCTGTTCGTATGACGGCGTACATGACGTCCTCTATTGTCTTTTTAAACGCGCCCTTCGGCGCCGCCATGGGCGGACTTTGCTCTCTCAAATCAGGAGAAAAAGCCTAGGATCGCGCGAATAACACGTAACAGGCCGATGCTGGTTTATCAGATAAAGCGCCCGGGATGTCAACTTGCAAGGGTTCTATTTTTCTGCCGAGCCTGCTTTCGATGGGCCTATCTAGCGAAACTCGCGGAAAAGCGGCCATCGCAGGTGCTTTGGGGCACTTGATTGCCATTCGAACACCAAGACGGGCAACCTATATCTAGTCTGCCATCAGCCGGACTGCCGGAGGCGCTTCTAAGCGGACTTGACGAACGCGGAGAGTAAGTGACCAAAGATTTTAAAGCCTGCTCTTGGGGGCCGGCCCCTAATTCCGGAAGCCCAGATACCTCGACTCTCGACACCCGCCGCAAGGCCATAGCCGAAGCTTATCGGGTGCCGGAGCCGATCTGCGTCCCGCCGTTGATCGAAGAAGCGCGCGTGGACCCGGATATGGCGGCCAAAATAGCCGGCCTAGCGAGCAAACTCGTAAGCAAAGTACGCAGCGAGCGCGCCCACAGCTTCGGTGTCGAAGCCCTGATGCAGGAGTTCTCACTTTCAAGCCGCGAAGGTGTCGCCCTTATGTGCCTTGCGGAGTCGCTCCTCCGAATCCCGGACAGGCCCACGCGTGACCTCCTTATCAGGGATAAGCTCTCGCGCGGCGACTGGTCCGCCCATCTTGGTAAAAGCCCTTCCTGGGTCGTTAATGCCTCCGCATGGAGCTTGCTGATTACGGGTAAGCTGGTGGCTACCCATAGCGAGCCGGGAATGACAGCGGCGCTGTCGCGCGCCGTGGCACGGGGCGGCGAACCGGTGATCCGGGCCGCGATGGACATGGCGATGCGGCTTCTCGGCCGGCAGTTCGTGACCGGGCGGACGATCGAGGAGGCGCTCAGTCATGCGCGTCCCTATGAGGAGCGCGGCTTTCTATACTCCTTCGACATGCTTGGCGAAGCCGCGGTCACGGCCGCGGATGCGGCCCGCTACATGGCTGCTTATGAGCACGCGATCAGAAGAATCGGCCGCGGAAAAAGCGCCGGAAGCGTTTACGAAAGAGCGGGCATTTCCGTAAAGCTGTCTGCGCTTCATGCGCGCTACAGTTTTGCCCAGATCGACCGCGTATGGGATGAGCTCTATCCCAGGCTTCGGCATTTGGCGCTCCTCGCTTGCGAGCAGGGCATTGGCTTCAACATCGATGCGGAGGAAGCCGACCGGCTGGAGCCATCACTTGATTTGCTTGAAGGGCTCAGCCGGGAGGAAAGGCTTAAAGGCTGGCAGGGGCTCGGCTTTGTAGTGCAGGCGTATCAGAAGCGCGCGCCGTTCGTGATCGACTACCTTAAGACCCTGGCAGAAACCACCGGGCGGCGCTTAATGGTTCGCCTCGTGAAGGGGGCCTACTGGGACAGCGAAATAAAGCGCGCCCAGGTTGACGGTCTTAGCGGATACCCGGTTTACACCCGTAAAGCCTATACTGACGTTTGCTACCTGGCCTGCGCCAGAAGGCTATTGGCGCGGCGGGATCTTATCTTTCCGCAATTCGCCACCCACAACGCCCATACGCTTTCTGCTATCTACCATCTTGCCCGCTCCCCCTTTTCGCCTGGTGATTACGAATTTCAATGCCTGCACGGCATGGGCGAAACGCTCTACGGCCACGTCGTTGGCGCTG
>JBAUNL010000185.1:0-5336 GCA_049579205.1 Rhodomicrobium sp.
ACGCCACAATCCAGCGAGGACCCGGTGAAGCTGTTCCGAACGTTGTTCCATTGCTTTCACCTCGCAGAACATTGTGACTAAAACAACGCTATTCCCAAAAAATTATTCCTTACCAGCACAGCAATCATTGTTAACGCCACAAGGCGCTTCACCTGATCCCGGTTCGACATACGGTTATCTTCGCGCCAGCTTGCCTCTCGACTGTAGCGCAAGAGAGATAGGGGCCGCTGAGATGATGGTGGTGTCCGATCTCGGCGCGGGAGGCACGCTTCGCGGCAAAATTCAGAAGGCAGGCAAGAAGGGAGCTGCGATTATTTGGCGTTTGTCGTAAGCTGTTAGGCAGCCTTAGCTTCGCTGGCTCGAACCTTTGAATTTTGTTGTTCCCACAACCGGATCGCCTGCCGCAAAGAGGCTATCGCTTTGAGGTGGTTTAGGCCCTCTATCTGAAGACGCTGCATACGTGCATCAGGACACTCGTCGGCTATGTATTTGTGACACCAACGGCCGAAATCTCCCTTAAACTGAGAAAGAAGATTCATAGAGCCTCCCCCGAATCAATTTGAGTTTGCGCGAAGCCTCAAATCAACCAAAAATTGTATATATAAAATTAATGCTACTTCATGGGGTGAGCGTTAAGCACAATTTACGTGCCGTTGCCAATATCCGCTTGGCAGCTCTCCCCTTCAAGACCGGACGTGCGAAGCCCAATCTTTGATGCCGGTTGACCCAAACGGAAATCGGGAAAATTCTGTTCATCTCGTCAGCGTTCAACGCGAATACGGCTCCGGTTGCAGGACGCGATTTACCGACAGGATCAACTCCGCAGCATTGAATGGCTTAGAGAGCAGGGGAGCATCATTAAAACAGGCTGGCAAACAGGCGCGTCCGTATCCGGAAACAAAAAGGAATGGCTTGCCCCGGCGTTCTAGAGCAACCGCAACGGGTTCCACGCTCTTGCCGCGCAGATTGGCGTCGAGCACAGCGAAATCACAATCGCTCGCGTTCAGCGCGGCAAGCGCCTTTTCGATTGACGGCACGTTGCTGGCGATCTCGAACCCGGCGCTGCGCAAGATGTGTTCGATTTCGAGCGCCACAACCGGCTCGTCTTCGACGATAAGGATCCTCACCGTTATGCCGTCTTCCCCAGCTTGAGCATGGCCTCAATCACAAACCGCCGCGATTGGAGCGTCGAGTTCCCACAGGAGGCCATCAGAGCGGTAGTCGAGAACGATGTCAGCATCAAGCGCATGCTGAATCATCCGTAGAAGCACATTGTAGCCAAACCCCTGGCGCGCAGGTTGCCTGACAGGTGGGCCACCCTTTTCGCTCCAGCTCAAGATGAAACTCCTGCCCTCCCTGGCGATCACATTCCAGGTCACGGAGACAGAACCACCATAACCGGTAAGCGCGCCATATTTGCCCGCGTTCGTCGCAAGCTCGTGCAAGGCCATGCCAAGTGCCTGAGCCGCTGTAGCGTTGACCATAACTAGTGGCCCTTCAAGAAGGACACGCGAACCTATAAGATCCTTGAAATGGGCTAATTGGCTGGTGACGAGCTCGCTTACATCGACGCCGCGCCATTCGCTATTGACAAGCAAATCATGAGTTGCGGCGAGGGAGGCAATCCGCTCGCTCAGTTCTTCAGCGAATAGTTCCGGATTTCCCTCCCGCGCGGTTTGCCGTGCGACAGCCTGCACAACGGACAGCAAGTTTTTGGCGCGATGGTTGACCTCGCTCATCAGTAAATGCAAGCGCTCCAAGGCTGCCTTCCGCTCACTGATGTCGCGGGCCAGCGCCATGCTAAAATCCCGCCCGCCATACTTGAAATAACAAGCCGTAATCTCGACCGGGAAAATGCGTCCATCTTTAGTTCTATGGCGGGTTTCAAAGGTAAGCGAACCTTTGTTCTGGAGTTCCTGCCAAATCGAAGGCCAGCGCACCGCTGGAAAGTCGGGATCGATGTCTGCCACGCACATACGCAGCAGTTCCTCCCGGCCGTGACCCAAAACACGGATTGCTTCGTCATTGACGTAGACAAAGCGGGAATCGCTGTCGATGAGGAAGGCCGCTTCATGAACCCGGTTCATGGCGAACTCCAGCATAGCCGGACCCGCGGCGCCCAATCTCAAATCCTCTTGTTTATCACCTTCGCTGAAAGCACAACCGTTTAGGCTGCAACCAGCGACAGAGGTGGGATAACCCTCGTTTACTGCTTGAGCCATTTCCGTTCCATTATGATTTTGCATTGCGAAGCCCTGATGGTCCGGCGAAAAGTGCCGCGGTAAAGACTTGCATCTGAGAAACTTCGGAAAGCTCGCCGCTTGCAGACACGGTAATCGAAAGCAGCTTTCAAGGGACAGATGAAAGTCAGCGTTTTGCAGGCGTTCTCCTCCGGAAGCGAGGGCGTTGCTCGGCCGCGGTCATGAAGCGTTCAACCTTCGCTGCGAAATGACCGCATTAATCTTTCGCTCCGAAAACCGGCGACAGCCCAGGAGCGCCCTCGTCTGATTGCGCGATCGGCGGATTGTAGGGGCAAAAACCAGAAGCATTCTTCTTGTGCTTCGCAGCCCCTTTGTTTTGAATGTCCATGAATTGGCAATTGCCACAGGCACAGGTGGTTATGAGATTCCTCTCTGCCTTAACATACTTCCGAAAAATAGCTTTTCTAACTTTGCCGCTTATCAGGGTTAGAACTGCTTTAAAAAGTGATCACAAAGACGAAACTGGGGCAGAATCCCGGTCATGGCCCGACCCCGTTCCCGGCCTGCCTTAGACTGGTCTGCAATGGCAATCCGCTTACGACCCATCCTGCCTTTAGGGTGGCCTGAGGATGAGTCAGCAACGGGTCGAAACTGCCGCGAGGATAAGCTCCAGAAGAAATGCGGTTCGAAGCAGGAGAGGAAACATTTCGTGCGGCATATGCGCGAGACGGTGGCAGGAGATCGCCTGCCCGAATACCGCGTCGAGCTCGACGGTGACCTGGTCGTGTTCTCGCGGCGGGTAGGGGAGGGGGCTAATGCCAATGCACCAAGCCCGGCTGCACCGGCTTCTGTCCTGGCTGCCGCTCCTCTCGCCCATGGCGGAACGGCGTATCATGCTTTCATCGGATGCCATAGAGCAGGTTCCCGAGATTGCGCCACGCTGGGATAACTTGCCGGAAATCCAGCTAGTGCAACCCCTGGGCTGGTTCCTGACGCAGAATTCTTTGCCGCGGCAACCTTCTTCTCAGATGAGAACGGGGTGATGGCCACCGATACGGTCAGCCTCTTGAAGGCGCTCTCCTGGATGGAGGCCAATGACGTCAAGCTTATCAATATGAGTTTTTCCGGCCCTCGCGACGAGTTGGTTCAAGAAGCCATCGAGCGGCTCAATTCGCACGGTGTTGTCCTCGTCGCGGCCGCTGGAAACGAGGGTCCGGTTGCCGAACCAGCTTATCCAGCCACTTACCCTCAGGTGATCGCCGTCACCGCGGTCAATAAGGACCTCCGCAACTACCGCTATGCCAACCGGGGCGGGCATATCGACGTTGCAGCACCTGGAGCCGATATTTGGACCGCCATTCCCGGTTCACGCGCAGGCTATCATTCCGGCACGTCATTTGCTGCGCCGCACGTCACTGGCCTCATTGCTATCATGCCCAGGAGTAGCCTCACGGACAAAAAGAACGATCTCCTCGACAGCATGCCGGTCGTCGACCTTGGTATAACCGGCCGGGACCCGGTCTTTGGCCGCGGGCTTCTCGTCGCGCCTCCCGCCTGCACACCGCCTGACGAAGACGTCGCAAGTGCCGCCTATAGCATTCAAATGGCCCGATAGCTCTATAAGAAATCCGGCTTCGTCAATGTCTCGTCGCAAGGCCTTCGACGGCTTTCAAAGCGGGTCAAGTTTAGACGGCACCATAGCCGCAATCTTTGAGATAATTCGCGGCTTCCTGGCGGCGTACAGGTGCCGAGGAGTTCGCCGATGGCTTTGGGGAGGGTCTCGCAGGAGCGGGCCTCGGTTTCTCTGAGCAGGTGTTTGAGCTTCGGGAAGACTTGTTCGATGGGGTTCCGATGATGGCGCGAATGTAAACATGGTTATCTTCACTCGCATCGCGCGCTTCGCGACGCCCGGCATCGATTGGCAAAAGGCCGTACCCTTGAAGATGGACAAAGTGGTCGATATCGTAAGCGCCGCCGATCTTGAGAGGCGCTATTTTGACTGGGAGCGGCGCTGTCACTAATGCGCACCATGCTCGATTCGTCGCGAAGCAGACTAACCTCGAACCTCGGTTTCAAAAATGGCGTTCGCATTAGTCCCATCTTCCGATATCGCGGCCTGTCCATTAGGCCTTTTTCTATTCGAAAAGAGTGCGGGCCCTCTCGATCCTCTCGTTTCCCTTCCGGCTCTCGATCCAGAGCGTAGCTTCTTCTTCCGAAGAAAACGCGTATGGAAGAATAAGAGGCGAAAAATGATCGGCAAGTGGAACCAATACTTCAAAGGTTCCATCGCCCGCTGGGCGCGGAAACGGCCACAACTCTAGAGTGCTGCGAACCATAAGAGCGTTCTTTTCGAGGTTTGCTTCGATTGTCATAGACGGGGTACATCCAAGATTTAATGGGTTCGGAGCGCCAGAGGGATATCGATCTGCATCATCCTGCGCCAAGACAGGATGGCTGCGTTGAGTTTCTTATTGTTAGCTCACGTGAGATAGAAACTTGTCGTTTCGCCTGATAATAGCGGCCGCTTCCGGTCCATCTAAGACCTCAAGCAGCCGGCCAATAAGCAGCTCTTTTTCCCCATCGTCCCTCGATAGATTGCCCGTAAGGATGCGCTGACACTTTCGAATGATGGCAACAGCGTCGTCTCTCTCATTCTTGAGGGCATAAGCATCCAGATAATCGCTAAGCATGTGCTGTCTTCACCAAGCCTGGGCTTTACCATTAACAACGTCTGATGACCGATATTATTCAGCTCGTGCTCTACCCGTTATTGAGAAGGACGCTGACGCTCACTAGTTTTTTGTGGCGTTTCAGGCGCGCTCACGGTAGTAGCGCCGGGCTCCAATTGCGTGCAACACGGCCATGCGCCGACCAGGGATCCAGGGGCGCGGATTGGGCGCGCTGATAAGCGGGATTGTCAATCTGGCCTATGATGAAGGGCTGCTCAAACGGGCCCAATTGTCCCATGGAGGTCGGGCGGCGGAATGTCTCTTTAGGGTCAATTTCGCCAGAAGGATCGGAGCTACTTTGGCCAGTAGATTACGTCCGCTTTTGAAGGGTTTGCTGTCTTAAGTGCTAATTTCTCGAAGGCCGGTTCACGGTCTCTAATTCCGAGCCTGAGGTCAAGCTCTAAAG
>JBAUNL010000186.1:0-16564 GCA_049579205.1 Rhodomicrobium sp.
ACCATCAGAATAAAGCCGACATTGCCGCCAACACAGCGCGCGAGTGGTTCGATAGCCGGGGCGTAGAGGCGATCCTTGACGTTGCCGCTTCCGCAACAGCGCTCGCGGCAAACGAGGTCGCAAAAGCTCGCAACAAAATTATTGTATTCAACGGCCCCGGCGCGGTGAGGCTCACAAATGAAGCCTGCGGACCGTATTCCGTCCATTACACCTATGACACCTACGCACTTGCCAAGGGCACCGCGCTTGCCACGGTAAAGCAGGGTTACGATTCCTGGTTTTTCATCACCGCCGATTACGCATTCGGCCACGACCTGGAAAAAAACGCCTCAGCGGTCGTCGACGCAAATGGCGGGAAAGTTCTTGGCTCAGTTAGGGCGCCTCTCAACACGAACGACTTTTCGTCATTTCTCCTTCAGGCACAAAACTCGAAGGCGAAAGTGATCGGGCTCGCCAATGCTGGCGCCGACACCGTTAACGCCATCAAGCAGGCGGCTGATTTCGGCCTGATGAAAAGCGGGCAGAAGCTTGCGGGCCTGCTTGTATTCCTTACCGACATTGACAGCCTAGGGCTTGGTATCACCCAAGGAATGCTTTTAACGGAAGCATTCTATTGGGACCTGAGCCCAGAGTCCCGGAAATGGTCGCAACGCTTTTTCGAACGCATGCAGCGAATGCCAACCATGGCCCAGGCGGGGGTCTATTCATCGACCCTGCATTATTTGAAGGCCGTCAACGCCGCCGCGACCTCGGAGGTGGCAGCGGTAATGAAAATCATGAAAGCAACGCCGATCAACGACATGTTCGTTCACAACAGCTCTATCCGCGAAGACGGGCGCATGGTCCACGACATGTATCTGTTCGAGGTAAAGGCGCCGGCCGAATCCAAGAGGCGTTGGGACTACTACAAGCTGGTTGCGACCATACCTGCGCAGGAGGCCTTTCAACCGCTCTCGCAATCGCGCTGCCCGCTTGCGAAGAAATAGGGAGAGAACCGCGAGTGGGCACACTCAAGAATGGGGTACACCTTCGGCGCCGTTCGCGGTACCATTCTTCGGCGCCGGCCCTGCGTTGCCGGCCTCTCTTTCCCGCAGGCTGCAGGCAAATGAACTCTAAGGGCGTTTCAGAAGACTTTACCGAAGCAAGCAGGCCGGAACCGCTGTTCAGCGCTTGGTTCGACGAGGCGGAGCGAAGCGAAATCAACGACCCGAACGCGATGACGCTGGCGACCGCGGATGCTTCAGGCATGCCCAATGCAAGAGTTGTCTTACTGAAGGGGATGGATCAGCGCGGCTTCGTATTTTACAGCAATATCGAGAGTGCCAAGGGTCAGGAGCTACTGGCCAACCCCAAAGCAGCCCTCTGCTTTTATTGGAAGTCCTTGCGCAGACAAGTACGCGTGAGAGGGGTGGTCGAACAGGTCAGTACTGCGGAAGCCGATGCCTATTACACAACCCGCCCTATGGGAAGCCGTATCGGGGCGTGGGCAAGCCAGCAATCACGGCCGCTTGAAAGCCGCGCCGCGCTCAAAGAAGCGGTGGCACGCTTTGAAAAGGAATTTGAAGGGATGAACCCGGCCAGGCCGAGATATTGGACCGGGTTTCGTGTCGTCCCTCTGGAGATGGAATTCTGGGCCGACCGGCCGTTCCGTCTTCACGATCGCATTCTTTTCTCGCGCACAGACCCGGATGCGGCCTGGACACAGACAAGGCTCTATCCCTAAAAAGTGGGATCGAGGCCTGCTTCTTATCTGTGCCAATCGCTTAATTTGCTGGCTTTTGTCCTAAATTTGTGCATGAGGTTGCAGCATTTCAGGTTACGCTTTAAGCCAAAAGCGCGAATCCTGAGCGACCATAATTTGTTCGTCCCTATTCTTTGGCCGGGACCAGTATATGAAGCTCATCACTGCAATCATAAAGCCATTCAAGCTCGACGAGGTGCGGAGCGCCCTTGCCGATGCCGGCATCTCTGGGATGACCGTTACCGAGGTTAAGGGCTACGGGCGCCAAAAGGGCCATACCGAAATATATCGGGGGGCCGAGTATCAGATCCACTTTGTCCCCAAGCTTCGCATTGATGTCGCTGTCGCGGAAGAGTTGGCGGCAAGGACTGTGGAAGCCATTGCAGACGCGGCGCGCACGGGTGAAATCGGGGACGGGAAGATTTTTGTGACGAGCCTCGAGCATGCCGTCCGCATCAGGACTGGCGAAAGCGACGAAGAAGCGCTTTGACGCGCCGCAGTCATCCAAATCATCAGAGGATCGCATGGCACCTTCAGGCTCACCGTGCGTAATCTTGCGGGCGGCCACAACCGGAGCGGCGTTGGCGTTGAGTGTGACTCCGGTTTTCGCTCAACCAGCCACAATCGACGCGGCGGACACCGCCTGGATGCTTATCGCGACTGGGCTGGTCTTGATGATGAGCATTCCCGGGCTCGCGCTCTTTTATTGCGGGATGGTCCGGAAGAAGAATGTTCTGGCAACAATGGCGCAAACATTCGCCGCCGTTGCGTTGGGTTCAATTATTTGGATGGCGTTCGGCTACAATCTCGCCTTCACCGGCGAAGGCTCGTTCATTGGGTCGCTTCACGGGTTTTTTCTTACCGGTATCCGGATGACATCCGTCAGCCCCTTCGCAAAGACCATTCCCGAAATTCTATTCATGGTCTACCAGATGACCTTCGCGGTCATCACCGTCGCACTGGTCGCAGGGGCGGTAGCGGAGCGCATGCGCTTTTCCGCCTTCCTGCTGTTCTCCGGGCTCTGGCTCGTATGCGTATACGTGCCAATCGCGCATTGGGTTTGGGGCGGCGGCTTTCTTGCTCGTGCGGGGCTGCTCGATTTTGCAGGCGGGACGGTCGTCCACATCAATGCGGGCATCGCCGGGCTTGTTGCGGCACTCATGCTTGGCAAGCGCCGCGGTTACGGTCACGACAATCTCGCCCCTTATGATCTTTCAATGGCTGTTGTTGGCACTGGCCTGCTCTGGGTCGGCTGGTTCGGATTCAACGGCGGCTCGGCTTACGCCGCGGGCTCGCGGGCCGCGATGGCGATCGTAGCCACTCACCTTGCGGCAAGTTCCGGCGCGCTGACATGGATGGGCCTCGAATGGTATCTTCGCGGGAAGCCTTCCGTGCTGGGTGTCATCTCTGGCGCAGTCGCGGGGCTTGGCACAGTGACCGCCGCCTCCGGCTTCGTGCTTCCTTGGCAGGCGACTATCATCGGCATCCTCGCAGGCGCAGTCTGTTTCTTCGCGTCGACCAAGCTGAAACAGCGCTTCAAATATGACGACCCCCCCGCCGTCTTCGGGGTACACGGCGTAGGCGGCATGCTGGGAACTTTCCTGACCGGAATATTCGCGGCGGCGAGCGTTTCCAGAGGGGCGGATTCACCAGAGGGATATCCGAGCTTATTGGAAGGCAACCCGTTGCAGCTGGTGTCTCAACTTTATGGAATTGCCGTCACCGTGCTTTGGTGCGGCGTGTTGACCTTCCTGCTTTTGAAGCTAACCGCCTTCTTGATGCCTTTGCGAGTCTCATCCCAATCCGAGATCGAGGGCCTCGATATCACTCAGCATGGAGAATCGATCCACGCCTGAAGGCAACGTTAGCCGAATGTTCCGGATCTGTTCGGAAGAACGAATCAGCTACCTTCTGCGGCAAGATAGCGGCGATGCCAAGTAGCAAGCGTACTCGGGCCGCGCCGATTTCGTCTCGGCCTTGTCAAGCAGCGAAAAGCGACGTAAGCCGTCTTCGCGCAATCAGCGGAGGCGCAAGCAAGATGCTTTGGCTACGCATTGCCGTTCGGCTGCTATTTTTATGTTTATTCTTCTGTGCCTTGGCGCTCGGTTTATTCGTTTTCGCCTTTATGGGTGCCTTTTCCAGCGATGACCCTGGTTGCACGATGGGCCAGTGCCGAACCCAGGTGTCGCTCATGACACTCGCTTTCTGCCTACCTGCGGCGGTCATGATCCTTGTTGCATGGTGGCGCTCTGAAGCCTCGATCAAAGGCATGTCAGCAAATCAAGGAAACGATCTAGGATGGTACAGGCTGTCAATGCTAATTGTCTTGGCTTTATCTGCGCTAACGGCATTGTGGGGCAATATCTTCGTCCGGTCTATGGCACTTCCGTTGCTAGCCGCTGGTGTTGTGACTTGGATTATTGTCGAGATCACGCACGTTGTGGCAGGGCGACGAAGAGTTATCTCGAAATATCCGCTTAGCACGTGACGAGATCGGTGTGTCCGAAGCCCTTGGAATAATCGAGCACAGAGATGATCGCGGGCGTCACGCGGAAAATGCGTCCGGGCCCGGCATCGGGCCTGGCAGCGAGACCTGCTCAGAATATTTCGACGGCAGCATGCTCAAGACTTTGGATGCTTCGACCCGATCAGTCACCGCCTTCGCGTGCGCTGCCATGGACAGCCCGGTTATCTCCATTATTTGCGGCGTGTCGTGATCAATCGTCAATGAGACCCGATCATCTCGCGCGAGATTTGCGGCCTTCTGGCTGTCCAGGCCACAGAGGAAGTAGAGCGTGAGGCCTTCGTTCACGTAGCCGACCGTCGTCGCCTGCGGCCAGCCATCCGGCCTCAGTGTGGCAATTGTCATGATCCGGTGCTGGTCCAATAGCATCTGGATCTTTTTTTTGATCTCTTCATCCATCTGTCGTCTCCATGATCGTGGCGCAATCGAGCGGAGGATTCCCAAAGTTAGGGCCCAATCGGCCGCGCCGTCGGCTCGAAGTTTTGACCTTGGTCATTGCTGGCCGAAGATACGCAATAATGCAGCCGCGCAGCTTGATGCTGGTCAAAGCCCATCAACGCCAGCCGATGCGGAGCCGGCTCGAACGAGCAGGCTAAAGGTCGAAGAACTTGTTAGTCCCATTGAAGCATCGTTACGCCGCCTTTATCTGCTACAATCAAAAGAGCGATAGGCCCTTTGGTCAGGCGGCTGCAGTGCCAGCTCCAAAATCCAGGCAATGCCTGGTGGCAGCGATTAGCTTAAGATGCTGAGCTGCGATCACTCCGGGGCAACCTCCGTGAAGGCATCTACATTTCTGCTGGCGCGTATGCGAGTGGCTTCTGCCCTCCTTGCAATTCTGCTCTCTGTCATGGCGGCAGCAGCGGCCCAGGCACAAACGACCATCACTCTCGGCTCAAAGAAGTTTACCGAGTCCTATGTCCTAAGCGAAATTGCAAAGACGCTTCTTGAGCGAGCGGGGTTCATGATCACTCACCGGGAGGGGATGGGAGGCACTGTGATCCTATGGCAGGCACTGCTGAATGGCGACATCGATGCCTATCCGGAATACACAGGTACCCTCAGGGAAGAAATCCTTAAATCGCCCGCGATCATGGACGATGTAGCGATGCGCGCCGCGCTCGCGCAGCGTGGGATCGGCATGACTTCTAGTCTTGGCTTCAACGACAGTTATACGCTGGTCATGCGCCGCCGTCTTGCTGCTGACCTCGGGATCCACACGATCAGCGATCTGAAGCAGCACCCCGGTCTTAGAGCGGGGCCAACCCCCGAATTCCTTGGCAGGCAAGATGGATGGGCGCCGCTCGTATCGCGGTATGGCCTAACGTTCGCCAGCGTCCAGGGGATCGAGCACGGGCTCGGCTACGAAGCCCTCGCGAACGGTTTGATTGACATAAAGGAAGGCTACACCACGGACGCGAAGATTGCCGCGCTCGGCCTCGTCACGCTCACCGACGATCTTCACTTCTTCCCTCAATATCAGGCGGTTTTCCTCTATCGCCTCGATGCTCCTGAAAAGGCCATCGCTGTTCTGAGGGGTTTAGAAGGGCAGATCAGCGAAACCCAGATGATGGCGCTGAACAGCAAGGCCGAGGAGGCAAAGAGTTACAGGGCGGCAGCCGATGCCTTCTTTGCCGCTCGCAGCGAAGGAGCTTCCATCTCATCGATTGGGGTGCAACATCGCCGTCTGCTGGCTGCGCTCCCACGCCTTACCATGCAGCACCTCACCCTCGTGGCGATATCGCTCCTCGCCGCAATCTTCGTAAGCATCCCGCTCGGCATCGCCGCCAGCAGGCCGGGGATCGCGAGCGAATTCATCTTGGGAGGCGTTGGCGTGATCCAGACGGTGCCGTCGCTGGCGCTTCTCGCTCTCATGATCCCGCTTTTCGGCATCGGGCAACTGCCCGCAATCGTCGCGCTCTTCCTTTATAGCCTTCTGCCTATCGTCCGCAGCACTGCAATTGGTCTGACGAGCATACCGGCTTCGTTGCGAGAGGCTTCCATCGCTTTGGGTCTGACACCCGGAACGAGGCTTTGGCTAGTGGACTTGCCGATTGCCTCCCCATCGATTTTAGCCGGGATCAAAACAAGCGCCGTCATCAATGTTGGCACCGCCACGCTAGCCGGCCTCATCGGCGGCGGCGGTTTTGGCGAGCCCATTCAAAGCGGTCTGCAACTGAACGACAATGCAACAATCCTGTTGGGTGCAATCCCGGCGGCTATCTTGGCCCTTCTCGTTCAAGCCGCTTTTACCGGATTGGATCGCATCTTTATTCCGAAAGGGCTGCGGCTGAAGACCAGCCCAAAGCGCTGATACGCATCTCCACGCACCACGCAAGCCGCCATGGTCATCCCGGAAATGCCACCGGCATTATCCGGGATCTTGCTCACAATGGCGCCTCCGCTTCGGGATCCCGGACAAATGCTGAGCATTTTCCGAGATGACAAATTCGGGTGCGAGCAGCTAAGCCTGACGAACAATTAACTATGTGTGCTTTTTAAACTGAGACCAATTCGGCTCAAATGATATTAAAGGCTGGCTGCAGAGCTTAAAGTTCGAAGGAACCAGATATGCCTCGCAAAGGACGCTTTTTCGCGGTGGCCGCCGCGTTGGCCGGATTATCCACTTTTAGCGCAGCTGATGCGCATCCGGCTTTCATTGGTTCTACTTTGCCAGGCGATAACACCGCCATTACGAGGGTGCATTACTACCATCCGGGCTATTACGCCTACTCTGGGGATTATGGCTATCGCAACGGCTATCATCACGGCGACGGGCTTTTCAGCCTCTTCGAAATACCTGGCAAACTGATCGGCGGGGTATTTGGCCTCTTCGACGGCGCTCTTGGCGGGGAATATTACGGCGACTCCTACTATTGGCGACGGCAATATGCCGATCAATACTACGGGAGCCCATACCGTTGGAGTGCATACGATCGCAGTCCATACTATGATGGTGCATACGGCCGCGGCGGACACTATTATGGCCCATACTATTCCCGGCCGCTTTACTCCAGGCCATATTATCGAAGCTCATTTCGCGACAGCGGATACGATCGCAGTTCATACTATGGTGACGCATACGGTCGTGGCAGGTACTATTTGAGTTCATATTACGACCGCCGCAATTACGGCGAGGGTCATGAATATCATAATCGCGGGCAATATGATGATTGGTATTACTCTAATGAATATGATGGCGGCCAGTATTACGGCGATAGATACGAGGGCACACGCGCCTACTACGGTGCTTACGACGATGATGACTGAGGAGCGAGTGCCCGCAGTTTATAGAGATGAGAAAGTCGAAGCCGGGGAACGCTGCGGCGTTCCCCTTACTGCAGATGCATGCGACGCAATGATGCATCACGGCGGACGCTAGGCCGGAACACTCGCGTCATAAAGGCGGTCGATCACGCCCTCCAGCCGTTTCATGACCGCGGCCCGCTTCACCTTCATCGTTGGTGTCAGATCGCCATTCTCGATCGTGAAGGGCTGCGGCAAGATTTCGAACCGGCGGATGCTCTCGGCGCGTGAATGCCGTTCATTGACGGCGTCGATGCCGGCCTGCAGCTCCTTGCGGATCGCTTCCTTGCATTGGGGTGACCGGGCATCAAGCCCGCGCTCTTCGGCAAACTTGCTCACAGCCGCTTCATTCAACGTCACCAGCGCCACGAGATAGGGCCTCCGTTCGCCACATACGATCGCATTTTCAAGGAGCGGCAAGGTGCCGAGATCCATCTCCAGATTGGCGGGCGCAACATTCTTTCCGCTGGAAGTGATGATGATGTCCTTCTTGCGGCCGGTGATATAGAGATAGCCGTCTTCGTCGATGCGGCCGATATCACCTGTATAAAGCCAGCCGTCGATCAGCGTGCGGGCGGTGGCTTCCGGATCTTTCGCGTAGCCCGAGAAATTGCTCGCCCCCTTGATCAGAATTTCTCCGTCCGGGGCGATCTTTATTTCAATCCCCGGGGAGGCTTTCCCAACCGAGCCAACCCGCGTTGCTCCCGGCAGATTGCACGCTCCTGCCCCGCTGCTTTCGGAGAGACCCCACAGCTCGCGGATTGGAATGTCGAGACCATTCAAAAATCTTAGCGTCTCCTCGGCGATTGGGGCCGCCGCGCAGGCCACGTAACGCGCGCGGTCGAATCCCATCGCTTTCTTCGCCTTCTTGTGGACGAGCGCCGAGGCGACCGATTTCGCGAGCACCGTCTTCAGGCCCGGACGCTTGCCCTGCTGTTCAATGCTGTGCCATCTCTGGCCCGTTTTGATCGCCCATTTGGCAATCTTCGCCTTGGGGCCTTTGGCGCTCGCAATCTGCATTTGCGCGCCGGCCGCCATCTTTTCGAACACTCGCGGAACGCCGAAAAACAGCGTAGGCCGCACTTCGGGCAGGTGCTGACCAAGCTCGAGCACGCTCCGCGCAAAGTAAACTGTATGACCGACGGTGAGCTGAAAGTGAACCGTGATCATCTGCTCGGCAATATGGGCGAGCGGAAGATAAGAAAGCGCCACATCTTTGTGAGATACGTTCCAAAGCTCCTTGACCGTGGCCGCCGTCTCCGCAAGCGCGCGATGGCTCAACTGAACCGCTTTTGGCGGGCCTGTAGTGCCGGATGTATAGATGAGGCAGCCAGTATCGCCGGGCTGAATCGAACGGAGCCGGCTATCCACCTCGCTATCGAAGCTTTTATCCCCAAGAGCTAGGAACTTCTCCCAGGTCATTTGCAACGGGTCGTTGGCCACCGCACCCCTCATCATGACCACATGCCGGAGAACATTAAGTCCGGCCCGCTCCTTCATCACTTTTTGGAACTGTTCCTCGTTCTCGGCGAGAAGGATCGCGGACTGCGCGTGATTGATGATATATGCCGCGTCTTGCGGGGAGGACGTGAAATAGATGCCGGCCACCGATGCGCCAACCATCATGGCCGCGATATCCATTATGACCCATTCGGGCCGGTTATAGCCCAGCACCGCAACGGCATCGCCGGGCTTTACGCCCATGGCGATCAATGCGCGTGCCGCTTGGCGGACCTCATCCCGGTATGCCTTCCAGGATGTGGGAACCCAGCCTTTTTCTTCCCGGACGTAAAAAGCTGGCGCATTTCCCCTTCGGGCCGCCGTTTCGAGAAATCTCTGCGGCGGCGATACAAAAGGCTTGCTTCCGTTAGCTTTCGGCGCCTGCGATAACCTCCCCATATGCTCTTCCTCCCAGATTAAGCATTATTCTTGCTTCCTCGGGTGACGCGATTTCGCGCCCCGCATTCAGTGCACAGGCCGCCAAGGCTTCGATGAGTGCGCCGTTGCTAGCGGCCCTCGCGCCTCCCGGCAAATAGAATGTGTCTTCCAATCCGGTTCGCAGCATGCCTCCGAGTTCGGCCGCACGCTGATGAATGGGCCAGATTTCCGCGCGCCCAATAAGTGTCACCTGCCAGGGCGAATCCTTGATGATGTACCTCAGCAAAACCGGCAGTAGACTGGCATCCGCAGGCATGCCGGAGGACACGCCCATCACGAAATTATACTGAGCGCTGGCTGTCATGCCATTTCGGACATAAAGCTCGACAGAGCGGACGATGCCAAGATCGAAGCACTCGAATTCGGGGCGCGTCCCGCATTCCCGCATGACATCGAGGAATGCTTTGACCTTCGAGACCTGATTATCGAAAAGCATGGGCGGCCAGGCCCATTGCCCATCCGCCTTCAGCTTTAAGTAATTCAAGCTGCCTGCGTTGCAGGCGGCTATTTCGGGACGTGTGCGTTTCAGGCAAGCAGCCGGCCCCGAAATATCGGCACCCACAACCCCGGTAGTTTGATTGATGATGACGCCAGGACAGGCTGAGCGGATGGCGCGGACGATTTCAGCTGCGACACCGGGTTCCCAGCTTGGTAGATGTCCCGTTCCCGGCTGCTGGGAGCGGAAATGCACATGCATGATCACAGCGCCTGCGTTGAATGCGTCGCGCGCCGACTGAGCCATCTGCGCCGGGGTTACGGGCACCATCGGATGCTGCCGGGGATCGGTCAGGACACCATTCAAGGCACAAGTCAGGATGGCCTTAGACATTTGCAGGCTCATCCTGTTTTTCGATCTCGAAAAGCAACGCCGCCTGCTTGACTTGTGCTCCCTCGCGCGCGTGGACGGCTACAAGGCAGCCCGCCATTTCCGCGCGGACGCGGATCTCCATCTTCATCGCTTCTATGACAGCGAGAATTTCGCCTGCCCGAACTCTTTGGCCTGACTGACCCATGACCTGAATAACCAGCCCTGCAACCGGTGAAGTAATATTACATCCGTCTGCGGTATTTTCATCCACTTCTTGCGCAGGGGGTTCACTGAATACAAAAGAGGAGCCGCCGGCGCTTAGATGGAGGCTGGCACCTTCGCACACGGCAATGGCCCGTCGCTGCACGCCGTTTGCGTCGTAAACAATTGCAGGCCCATCAGCTTTTACGATAGCGATTTCCGTGCTGGTCTCACCGCAATTGACGGCGATGCCACCTTTTCGCAGCCGCCGGTAACTTAGCTTTCTCCGTTCCTGGCTGCAGATGAGTTCGAGAATCGAACCCGACATACTGCCGGAGCAGAAACCGGCGCCTGGCTTGTCGAAGCCGGCAAAAATCACGGCCGCCAAAGCCCAAACCTCTGGTGCCGGAGTGGGCGGCGCAAACAGAGGGTGATTGGCCGCGCCAAGCTCGTCCAAAGAGTTTGTAGTCAATTCGCTTCGATGGAACTCCCCGCTTCGCAAAAGGCGAGCAAGAAAATGCTGATTCGTGGGCAGGCCGAGGATAGGCGCTTCTTCAAGGGCCAAAGCTAGACTGCGTGCGGCTTCTTCGCGGCTGGAGCCGTGCGCGATGATCTTGGCTATCAATGGATCGTAAAAGGGAGTTACCTCGCTGCCCTCGACGATACCGGTGTCGATCCGTAAAGCCTCCATCTCGGCGGGGCGCCAATGGAGGATTGTCCCAGTTTGCGGCTTGAACCCATCATAAGGATCTTCAGCACACAGTCTGGCTTCGATCGCGTGCCCCCTCAGCGGGATTTGATCTTGGCTAAGTGGAAGCGGTTCTCCGGCGGCAATTCGCAATTGCCATTCAACGAGATCGAGACCTGTCACCATTTCGGTGACGGGATGTTCGACCTGAAGCCGCGTATTCATTTCCAGGAAGTAGAAGCTGAGGCTTTGATCCGCAATAAACTCGACCGTACCGGCGTTTTGGTAACCCGCAGCGCGAGCGGCTTCCAGGGCGTAATGAGTGAGTTCGTCGCGCTTCGCGGGCGTCAAGACTGGGCTCGGCGCCTCCTCGACAATCTTCTGGCGCCGCCGCTGCACGCTGCAATCGCGCTCGTGAAGTTGGACGACGTTCCCATATCCGTCGCCAAAGATTTGCACTTCGAGATGGCGGGGCTGCTCGATCAGCCGTTCCAGCATCAAGCGATCGCTGCCGAATGCGTTTTGCGCCTCCCTCCGTGCTGCTGAAATCTGGGACGATAGCTCTGCATGCGTGCTAACGGCGCGAATGCCAAGTCCGCCGCCTCCAGCCACCGCCTTGATCAATAGCGGAAAGCCCAGCTTCCCCGCTTCGAGCGTGAGCCGCGCATCGGACTGATCTTCGCCCCAGTACCCCGGCACGCAGGGGATACCTGCGGAAAGCATCAAAGCCTTGGCAGAGGCCTTGTCTCCCATCTTGCGAATGACATGCGCGGGCGGCCCGATGAAGACTAGACCAGCCTTAGTGCAGGCCTCAGCGAACGAAGCATTTTCGGCCAGGAAGCCATAACCTGGATGGATCGCATCAGCTCCCGTCTTCGCAGCAACACCCAGAATTGTCTCTATCTTGAGATAGCTTTCGCGAGGCAATGAACGGCCGATGCGAACCGCCTCATGCATCATCCGGACATGCTGGGCATCCGCGTCCGCGTCCGAGAATAAGGCGACTGTGCGGTAGCCGATGGAATGGGCCGTACGCGCGATGCGGCAGGCAATCTCCCCGCGGTTCGCTATCAAGACTTTTTCGAATGCGCGCGGAGGCATCCACTTCCCCATAGCCGTCTTCAGCTTAGGTGAAAGCGTACGCCGATATCACCGCAAGAGGCAATAAGTAGGGGGCTCGTTGAACGCGGTTACTTAACTTGACTTTCGGGCTTCGTGCCCTTAACCGCCAGGAGCAGGTTTGAGGGTTTGCCCCAGTGATAACTCACCTTGAAGTTTAGCGGGCCCGGCTTATTCCTTCTATAAAGTTCCATTAGTTTCGGCTGGTCATTGTGCCTGAATTGCGCGATTGGCCTCATATAGGTCCCGAACGGGTACAGCTGCCACTCCGGCGCCAAGAGGTATTTCACAGGAATCCCCGTATCGTCCTGCAGCAGCGCCACGCTGTTGTTGAGAAGAAAATTGCGCACAGCGGAGAAATACCCGTTGTGCAAAAGATAGGATGCGCTCTTTACGAAGCTGTCTCCGGCGCCAAAGCTCTGGCAGAATTGAAGAAAGCCGCTGTTGGCAATGCCTTTGTCGGAGAGATCCGTTTTGAAATAATAGAGCGCGCGCTCCACGCCATCGCTTCCTGCAAAGACGATTTTTGCTCCCTTCGCGCTACTTTCTAGGCCTGTCTCATCCGCCGGATGCAGCTTGCCTTCCTTGTCGAGCGCCACAAGGCTCACATCGCGGATCGTCTTTCCGGACCTCGCCAGGAAGAGATAGATGACCGGGAGCGTTCCGTGCAGGCGGCTTCGCGATAGTTGCGAGCCCATTTCGCTCGTGATGAAGTAACCGTGTTTAACGAGATTGCCAAGGGCAGCGCGGATGCCGCCAAGCTCGGAACCGAGCGAGTGAGCGGTGATGTCGCTAAGCTCCGGGATTTTACCCGCAGGCTCCAGTCCGCTCAAGATATAGGTCTTAGCATCTGGAAAAAACTCATTCGCGAAAAGATAGTCCGGACCGCTGAACATGTAATAGAGCACCGGTTGCGGCTGTTTGATGTTCTCTGACGCCCAGGCCCGCACCTTCGAAAGCTGCTGCTCATCGAATGCTTTCCAAGTCGTATCGAAAAACGCCGCATGCCTTTTCCAGTTGGCATCATTGGTTAGGGGCGCAAGCTGCGAATTTTCCGAAGGGGGCATCCCAGCGATGAAGTGGGCAATATCGTCGGCATCCTGACCGCTTGCAGCAGCCACTGCACTTACGGCGGCGAAATAGACGGCAATCAAGACTGCGAAAGTTTTCGCGATCGGCCTAACTGCATACATGAGCTAAGAATTCTCCTTCATGGTCCTTTGGCGATGTAAAGCCGAAAGAGCGTAGAGCAAGAGCCCTGCAACCAAAGTGCAAAAGCTCGCGAGTGATTGAACGGGCCGCTCAGCCATCAAGTGAACCAGCACGAAAAGGGTAACGGCCAGGAAAATGACCGGAGTTATAGGGTAACCCCAGGCTCTGTAGGGTCTTGGCAGATCCGGACGGCGGAAGCGTAGCACGATCACGCCGAGTACGGTCAGAAACGAGCAGAAGGTCAAGCTGAACTGAATGAAATCGAGCACGGCCTCAAAGCTCCGCGTCAGCATCAATAAGGTGACGATGCCGAGCTGGAAAAAGAGCGCGGCTGCGGGGGCGCCGTTGGCTGCCGTGGATGAAAATATCCGCAGGAAGTGCAAATCCTCGCCCATCACCATCGTTACACGTGGCCCAACCCACATCATGGCGCTTATTGAGGAAACGAGCCCGATACAGATAAAGGCGGCAACCAAACGCCCTCCGGCATCCCCAAACATATGCCTGCCGGCGATGAGGCCGACATCGAGTTGGCCCGCAAGCTCGTTCATTGGCGTGGTGTAGAGAAAAACAGCGTTCAGCGCGACATAGAGCCCGGTCACGATCAGAAGCGCGCCCAATATGGCCCTGGGCAATGTCTGGGCTGGGTTCTGGACCTCTCCGGCAATGTAGGTAGCAGCGTTCCAGCCGGAATAAGCGTAAAGCACGAAGACCAGGCTTATCGCAAACGGAGCCCCAGTGAGATAGCCAGCATCCGCGGCGCTGGGCGCGAAGGAGATGTTCTGCGGCGAGCCAGTAAAGAGGCCGGCGATAATCAAAACCACGATCAGGCCGAGCTTCATGAACGTCGTCACGTTCTGTAGGATGCTGCCCTTTCTGACCCCGAACAAATGCACCAGCGAGACAAGCCAAGTCACGCCCAGGCCTAGTGCAAGCGTCGGCGCGCCGGGGAAAATTCCCTGGAAATATTGGCCGAACGCCATGGCAGCGAGTGCTACGGGAGCCGCGAATCCGACTGTTGCGGAGATCCATCCGGCCATGAAGCCGGCAGCCGGATGAAAGCTGCGGGATAGGAAATTATACTCTCCGCCCGACCTTGGAAACGCGGCTGCGAGCTCCGAGTAAGAAAGCGCGCCGCATAAAGCGACCACGCCGCCCACAACCCACAGCAGCATCAGCGAAAAGCCAGAGGGAATATCGCGGACCTGGAAACCGAGACTGGTAAAGACTCCGGTTCCGATCATGTCCGCGACCGCCAGCGCCATGGCGGTGACGGCGGATATTTTGGGTAAATCAAACAACCTCGAATTGGCTTGGGTTGCTGATTCGGCCAATGACTCCTGCATCGTTGTCAACGCTTCCGTCATAATACGGTCATATCAGCGCTTTGAAGCTTCAACAATTCCGCCCGCCTTTAATGTTCCGGTAGTGGCTGGATGGCAACTTAGACTGAGCGTCGCAAGAATGAATTGTAACGCATGACACCTTTAGAAAGTCCTTCTCAGGCCAGGCTATTGCCCGGCTCATGATGTGGACATGATTGCGCATTAAGAAGGCTATCTATTCATAATGGGGAATGTCTCTGGTGCGTCATGCCATTGAATTGTTGATGGAATTTTCCGGAAATGATTGACAAGAACCATTTGCGTTTGCCTATGGCGCTTGCTCTGATGTGGCTTACTTGCGCGTGCAGGAACGATACCGGGTCAATGGAGTTCGTACAGGAAAGCACGGCGCCGTTAAAAGCGGCAGAAGCGGTTCTTCCCGAGGGAGATCACCCAAATAGGCTGGCCAAGCAGGCCTTCCTCAGGAAAAGCGTGCCTCCGGAAGGCGATTCTTTGCAGTCGATGATTGTTCCGGTCCATATGGTAAAAAAAGGCTCCACGATAAAGCATGAGCCTCCGCTTGGACCGCTGAGGCAAACGAAGACCAAACTTGTGGTTCTCCAAAGCGCACCCTTTCCCTACCATGGTGTGTTCCCGAGTACAGGCCGGCCCTTCCTTGACGTTAGCGAGAACGGCCGCTTAGGGCACAGGACTTCAAGCGGGAATGTCTACTGGGAGGAGAAGACATACAGCGACAGCCGGACCCTCCTGCATATTCCGAGAGGCTTCGACGCGCGGCGTCCTGCCCTTATGGTTGTCTTTCTGCATGGGCATGGCGCCACGATTCAACGCGATGTCATCGAACGCCAGCGGGTTCCTGAACAGGTTTCCGAAGCCGGCATCAATGCCGTACTCGTAGCGCCCCAACTCGCCTCCGATGCCGCGGATTCTAGCGCGGGCAAGCTCTGGGAGGCCGGCGGGTTTGAGCGCTTCCTCGAAGAAACCGCAAGCGAACTTACGAAGATCCACGGCGATCCGCGCTCCAAGGCGGCGTTCGAGAAAATGCCTATCGTTATCGTCGCTTATAGCGGCGGCTATGCAACTGCAGCCTCCTGCATCCGTCATGGCGGAGCAGGCTCGAGAGTGCGCGGCATCGTACTGCTCGATGCGCTTTACGGAGATGTAGACACTTTCGCCAGCTGGATTTCTACCCGGCAGAAGGCATTCTTCTTAAGCGCGTATGCGAATTCCACGCGGGCAAGGAATGCAGAGCTGGAAGATCTGCTCAAGCAGCGAGCCGTGGCCTACAATACCAAGCTTCAAGGCCGGCTTCGGGGAGGCAGCGTGACGTTCGTGTCGACTGCGGCGGAAACGGAGCATCGTGACTTCGTGACCAGCGCCTGGACGCATCACCCGGTCAAAGACTTGCTGCAGCGGCTGAAAGCCGAGGCGCGTTAGGCTCCCTCGGCCCTGCACTTGGGGGTGAAAGACCCCCCTCACCCTAGCCCTCCCCTAAGGGAGAGGGAGTTTCCCGGAACGGCGGCAGCATCGTTCACCTCTCCTTGGGGGAGAGAAACAGAGTGATACCGAATCCGACTGATTGAGTCGCCGCGCGCATGGGATTCCGCTCGGGATTCGAAGCAGTTATATGGAAGGGTCATGATTCGTTTGCGGGGGCAAGATCATGACGGCGATAGCATCGCAT
>JBAUNL010000187.1:0-3981 GCA_049579205.1 Rhodomicrobium sp.
AGCGCCGGGCCATCGCCCGGTTTGCCGAGGCCGAGCGCTACGACATCGTTCAGACCTTCGAGGAGCACGAGACCGGCGAGGGTGCCGATGCGCTGGAGCGTCGGCCGCAACTGGCCGCCGCGATCGCAGCTGCCCGCAAGATCAAGGCACGGATCATCGTCGCCCAGCTTGACCGGCTGTCCCGAGACGTTGCTTTTATCAGCGGGCTCATGGTGCAGCGTGTGCCGTTCATCGTGACCGAACTGGGCGAGGACCTCGACCCGTTCATACTCCGCATCTACATTGATGACGCTGGTGTCGTATTAAGCGAACAGCCGAACGTTTGAGGGGTGGGGGCCAGTCGTCTCACAGCGGAAGTGATATACGGTGTAAATCGCTACCAAAACCTCTTGAACTGACGCGTAGCCGTGCGCGCGAGCCCGCGGGATTGGCGTCCCCAGAATGGGTCGACCTGGAGTGCTGCTAATGATCACCCAATTCGCCCACCAGCAAGCGTCGGTCAGCTTCCGGTTCGATAATTATAAATTACTCTTAATGGTAGAATAGTTCTTTGGGAACTTACCCGAGAGTTAGGAATTGTTCGACAGGTTGACGCGCTACCTTCATCTCTTAGCTTTCGCCTTGATTGGTCTCTGAGGATAGAACGGAACTAATCTCAAAGAGGAAATACTGGCGAAATGGAGATGTAAGATGAGGAGAGCTTCAATATTTCAATCTGACGGCCAACCAGCCGGGAGGTTGAATGGCTCTGCGGGCAATATTTTAGCCGCAGCAGGTATAGTCGCCGCTATGGCGCGTTCCCCTCTACAGCCGCTGAGTGACTGGTGCTGCCTGCCGCAAAAGCGCCGGGAGCCGCGCGGCTGTGACAGCTTTCACTGGAGCCACAAGCCTCTAGCGAGGAAATGACCATGCTCCAACGAATGCTGAAGTCTTTCGTTAAGATCGGTAGACTCACCATAGTTCGCCCCGATGGCACCAAATTTACGGCTGGGAAGGTCGCGAATGACACCGGTCCAGACATTGTGCTCCGATTGAAAGACCGTTGGACCGAGTTCAAGATCGCCATCAACCCGGACCTTTATTTCGGCGAAGCTTATATGGACGGGACCGTAGAGATCGAACGCGGCAGCCTTGCCGGTCTGCTCGATCTCTGGGGAAGGAATTTGGAAATCTCGCCGCTGAGGCGTCCATCGTTGACATCTCGGGCGACGAAGGCGGTTCTGCGGGCCTATCAGCAAGCCAACTCGCGGCGCGCGGCACGCCGCAATGCTGTCCACCACTACAATCTCTCAGAGGCCTTGTTCCGCAGCTTTCTGGATTCGGATATGCAATATTCCTGCGCTTATTTTCGAGAGCCAGGGCTCTCGCTGGAGGCTGCGCAGGCCGCCAAGAAGCGTCACATCGCTGCCAAACTGCTTATTGAGCCTGGTCAATCCATTCTCGATATCGGCTCGGGTTGGGGTGGTCTTGCGCTTTTTCTGGCGCAACCAACTGACATATCCGTGTTGGGCATAACTTTGTCGGAACGACAACTCGCGGTCGCAAAAGAACGCGCGCAGGAAACCGGCGTCGCTCATAAAGCCAAATTCGAGCTTCGAGATTACCGCGATGTCCAGGGTCATTTCGATCGTATTGTCTCGGTCGGCATGTTTGAACACGTGGGCGTTCCGAACTACCGCGTCTTTTTCGATCAGATCGTGCGCCTGCTTAAACCCAACGGCGTAGCGGTCATTCACGCCATCGGCCGGATGGACGGCCCAGGTATCACAAGCCGATGGGCCAGGAAATATATCTTCCCGGGAGGGTATTCACCAGCGCTGTCAGAAGTCTTGCCCGCAGTTGAACGCTCAGGCCTCTGGATTACGGATATCGAGATTTTGCGCCTGCACTATGCAGAGACGCTCCGGCATTGGCGGGTGCGGTTTCTGGAAAACCGGGCGCAGATCCGGAAGGCCTATGACGACCGGTTCATAAGGATGTGGGATCTCTGGCTCGCCGGCTCTGAGATGCTTTTCCGCCATGGCGGCTTGATGGTATTCCAGCTTCAGCTTGCTCGAAATATCGACGCCGCGCCCATCATCCGCGATTATATGGTTGATCGAGAGCGTCTGCGAATGCGAGAAGATATACCCGTCCCGACCGACGTTCAGAGATCACCCGCGAAGGCGGCACGGCTCTGATGGGCCAAACGGGACCCCATCGAGACGCGAGAGCTTGCCGGCTTTGGGGGACATTCTGCTTCGGCAAAACCCATCTTGCCTCCTGGCCCGAGGCGGCAGTGGGGTCATTTTTGCTCTGCGCGAGCTTTCCCTCCGCTCCCGAGGAGGCCGTCTTCGACATCGACGAAACCGTCGACGAGGTGCGTGGTCTTGCAGGGCCGACGCCACCGTCTCGCTAAGGCTCAGGCGGACCTCCACTTCACGCAACTTAGCAATAATCTCGTCTGGCTTGGCTCGCTTCGCCATATCTCAGCTCCATTTGCGAAGCCGACGCTAGCCGATTCACCAGACCAATTTCTGGGTAGCAGACAAGTCGAATCCCGTTTGGGATTCAGGGGCAGAGGAGTATTGACCATGGCCGGAACGGATCAGAATTCAGGGCGTCAACGGCCCTCCGGACAGCACACTTATGCCCAGGCCGCTTTATTGGCAGGATTAGCTGGATGGGTTGATGCGATCGCGCTGGTGAAATGGCACCTTTATGTGTCTTTCATGAGCGGAAACAGTACGGCAATCGGAGCGTCTGCGTCCGCTACGGATTGGCAAACTTTCCTAAATGTAAGCGGCGTACTGGTGGCTTTCGTCTTCGGGGTTGTTCAGTGGAGAGCTCCTCTCTAAAGTGGGCGGCGTGCGATATAGCTCATTAGTTCTATTGACCGAGGCACTGTTGCTTGGGACGGCTTCGGGGCTGACCTACTTGCAAGTGGGCGCGGCGCTACCAGTCTTAGTTCTTGCTATTGCAATGGGGATCCAAAATGCGTCGGTACATCGGGCGGCAGGCATCAGTGTTGCCTTGACCTATGTCACGGGAACGCTTGTTCATACTGGCCGGGCGCTCGCAGCCAGTTCGGCGCCTGGCTCGGTATCGTGCCCAAGCAGATCTCGACCGGGGGCCGCACCATCCTCGGCAAGATCTCGAAGCGGGGAAACAAATATTTGCGCACCCTGTTTGTGCAAGCCGCCCGCGTGGTGCTGCTGAAGCGCGTGAGCTGGGAGCGTTACGGCCTCAAGCCCTGGATCGAGGCCGCGGCCAAGCGGCTGCATCATAACAAGCTCGCGATCGCGCTCGCCAATAAGCTCGCCCGCATCGCCTGGGCGGTGCTTAGCTCAGGCCGCAATTTCGAGGTCAGGACAAGCCATGATGATGCGCCCCAGCCTGCCTGAGCCTGCCACTGTGCCGGTCCTTATCAAGGCCAAGCCCTGCCGGGCGGCCCTGAACCGGGCCGGCCTTGACAATGGCCCGGCACAGCACCCCAGATGAATGCATGGCCGGGACGGGGAAAGGCTCTCTCCAGCCGAACAGGAAATATCATGGAGGCAGCCTCATGCCCGCTTGACACCCTTTCCCGCCGAGGTCTGCGAGAGTGAAGTAACGCGATGGTGGACCGGTCTTCCCGGCGCAATCGAGAACTGGTGACCCAAATAGCCCGGTTGAGGCTTTTCTCCTAGTTAGATCGACTGCGCGCTCATATCCATGATGGCCAGGAGCATCTCACACGCTCCACAGATAGGCCGGATACATTGATGCAAGACCCAACCCCGCTGTCTCGAAGTTCTCTCTTGCAACACACCGCCGGTCCATACATGTGGGTCAGGGGCGGGCTTGTTGCGGCCGTGCCGCAAAAGACTGGAATAATACCGTCGAGCCTAAGCATTGATCTGCGGAATCCAGGGGTAGGAGCATAGCGATTTTATCCGCCCCGCCTCTGCCAGCAAGCTGTTCCAGGCATGGCTCGCGGCTTTGACGATGGCGCCGTAATCA
>JBAUNL010000188.1:0-3097 GCA_049579205.1 Rhodomicrobium sp.
CGGTTTGAAGATCCGGCAAGCCTTGTGGAACATGCCGCTTCCGTCTTTGCCAAAGCGGCGCGCAGTGACGAGGGCGTAGAGGGGTTGCGCGCATTTGGGGAGAAGCGAAAACCGGCCTGGGCCGCTCAATGAATGCCAGTTGACGCCTTGCCACTCTCGGACGCAGTAGCCGCGAATTCAGTCATCCATTCAATGGCGCCGGGGGTCATTTCCCACCCTTTGCGAAAACTAATAGCGTAATGAATAGCTTCACTTTCATCGCCGGAAAAGTGGTAAGGCGGGGCGATGTTGGGGAGGCTCGTTCGGCCCGTGACACAACCGGTCACGAATGTATTTTGATCCGTAGCAGTCCTCAACGCCTTTCGTGCCTTAGGGCTATCTCCATGCCTGCGAAACGCGAGAAGAGCGCGACTGAATTCAAATCCAGACCTGCCATCCATCTCATACGTTTTGAGAAGTCTCGCTGCCTGCTAATCAAGTCGCTCCCCCAGTAGATAGGCGGTTAGGATGTACCGGGTGCCTTGATTGTCGTTGGGATTGAGGCTCAGCATTTCCGAAAGATGATCGATGCTTTCTCTTTTGTCGTTGCACTCCCACAAGCAAATCGCCAAGCCAAATTTCGCCCGCATGAAAGGACGGGTCTCGATAATACCCCAGAATTGGACCTCCAAGTTTTTGGATGAGTCGCCAAGTGATTTCAGACCAGCATCATAAGCTTTTCTGTAGAGCGTGAGCCGCGCACTAGAGGCGCGCTTCTCATTTTCGGCGAGAAGGACAAATGCGTCCGCGCACAGTGGGCTTACTGCGATGGCTTCCTTCGCAAGCGCAATTCGCTTCTTTGCCGTTGGTGCTTCGCAGGCCTGAAAATATATTTCTTTGGCACGGTCCAAAGCCTCGTCCTCGTCGGCAGCGAGGAGCGGGTTCGGAAGCTGGGCGAGAAGGGCCCCGAGACCAGCGGGAAGGAAGATCTTGCCCACCTGCTTGCCCAAACGGCTTTTCTTGGATGCGCGTGAAGCCATTCGGTACCTCCTATTCAGGAGGATCAGGCTAACGGCGGGGGTGATTCTTCGATAGAAAAGCTAGGAAGGTTTCCACTGTTAAAGCGCCACTGTACTAATCTTAAGCCATTTCAGGTCCGCGCCCTTCAAAGAATGCGACAGCTCCCGCCAAACGCGCCCATGGTAATCATCAACCCAGGCGCGCTCTTCCGTAGAAAGAAGTTCGAGCATTATAAGCCTGCGATCATAAGGTGCCAGCGTCAGCGTCTCGAAACCCATCATCTTCGTTTCGCCGCCGTCGATCCCTTCCGGCTCGGTGACAACCATCAGGTTCTCGATCCTGATGCCGTAATGCCCCTCGCGGTAATAGCCAGGCTCATTCGAAAGGATCATCCCTGGCTCAAGCGCTACCATTCCATTCCGCGAGATCGATTGCGGTCCCTCATGGACGGAGAGAAAGCTGCCGATGCCGTGGCCGGTACCGTGGCCATAATCAAGCCCAGCGGACCAAAGAGCGCGTCTGGCGAAACCGTCAATATCTACTCCGCGTGTGCCGGCAGGAAACCTCGCCGCCGCGATCGCGAGATGTCCCTTGAGTACCAGTGTGTAATGCAGGCGCATTTCCGCGGTGGGTTCGCCGATTGCGATGGTGCGCGTTACGTCCGTGGTTCCGTCCCGGAATTGGGCTCCGGAATCGCAGAGATAAAGCGTGCCTGGAACCAGCTTCTTGTTCGTTTCGGGTGTGGAGCGGTAATGGACAATTGCCCCGTTGGCACCGGCGCCCGAAATGGTGTCGAAGCTTAAATCTTCGAAGAGTTCGTTTTGCCGCCGGAATGCTTCGAGCTTATCGGATGCGGTCAACTCATCCACCCCGCCGCCCGCGGCCCTTTGATCGAGCCAGGCGAAGAACCGGCAGAGAGCCAAACCGTCTCTGAGATGAGCGTTTCGAGCGCCGCGGAGCTCAGCTTCGTTTTTGCGCGCCTTGAAAAGAGCGATGGGATCGGTCGCCTCGATGACTTCCGCGCCGATTTTCCTTAAGGCAGCCATTATCTTAAGTGTCGCCCGCGCCGGATCGATGAGAACCTTCGCGCGCGGTGCTATGATCTTCGGCAGCGTCTCGGAAAGCGACTCCAAATCCGCGATCCTTGCGAGCTTTTCTAGTGTTTGCCGATTGTCCGGCGTGACATGTCCCGCCGACGTGAAGAGCGCGGGCTTTCCCGACGCTGGCACATAAGCCCTCACCAACGGCAGCGGCGTATGTACCACATCGCGCCCCCGTATATTGAAGAGCCAGGCAACTGCATCGGGAGCACAGACAAAAAGCCCGGAGGCGCCCTCTTCCTCGATCTTCTTCTGTACTCGCGCGACCTTTGAAGCGGCGCTTTCTCCCGCGAGTGCTTCGTCTTGCAAAAAGACAGGCGCATGAGCTGGCTTTGGCCGACCCCGCCAAATGCGGTCGATCGGATTTTGCTTTCGCGGCGACAGCTTGAAGCCATTCTTGGCGGCCTCTCGCCGCAGAGGCTTAAAGAAGGTTTCCGTTATCAGCGCTGGGTCAAAACCAATCTTCGCGCCCTTCGGAGCGTTTGCCGCGAGGTAAGAAGCAACGGTGGTGGCGGGGAACTCCTCGATGGCATAGAGCTGGCCCGACTGTGCCTTCGCCTGAAGGGTATAGCGGCTATCGACGATAAGAGCTGCTTTATCCTCCAAGATGACGGCGGAGCCTGCCGAGCCGGTGAATCCGGTAAGCCAGGCGAGGCGGTCCGCATAGTCCGGCACGTATTCGTTCTGGAATTCATCGTTCTTCGGCACGATGAAGCCGTCAAGGCCGGACCGCTTCAAAACTTTGCGCAGCTTACTCAGGCGTGCGGAGGCCTCGTGATGGCTATCCTGCATAAATTTGCAATCCTGGCATGTTGCCCGCGCCCTACCGGAAGCAAAGCGGAAGGCGCAAGTTTGAAATGCGTGGCTCAGTCTAAAGTTGAAGATGCCGAAACGCAAAGGCCGCTTCTAGGAGATAACGATGGCTTCCTTTTCTTCCAACAATCCGGTTCCGGATCGCTCGGGCGGCGCCCCTCGTCATAAGAATCGCTTATGGAGGA
>JBAUNL010000189.1:0-11048 GCA_049579205.1 Rhodomicrobium sp.
CCTGGTCAAACTAGATTGGTCGATTTTGTGGGCTCTTTAGCCGTTTCCATCCCGAAACTTGCAAATCCAAGCCGCGAAAACAGCCTCAAAATCGTGACAGATCGAAGGTTTGGACTAACCTCACCAAGGACCGTAGAGGCCGGCGTTAGCGCGCCGCTGCCGTGGTTACTTTTTCCGGCGGAGCCGCCAGCACCTTTTCGCAATAGTTAGGGAGTTCTCCAAGAGTGAGCGCCTTTCTCGTCGATACGGCAGCCTTCGCGCCTGCCTTCGGCGGGGGCACCACCCGCGCGGCCGCCTTCGTGAGCGCCTCAATCCATTTATCGAGACCTTTGCCGCATCCTTCATCGGAAGGTAACGGCTTTTGATTTTCGCAGCCAGGATTGTCGCCGGGGCAAGCGAGCCGCACATGGAAATGATCGTCGTGGCCCATGATCGGCTGAATCTTGTGCAGGAAGCCGCGATCCCCCTTGGTGTTTTCGCAAAGCCATTTCTTGATCGCGGGATTTACGAAAATGCGGGCAACCTCGGGATAGGACGAAGCCCGCCGCAGCAGCTTTTCGTAGTCCAGCTTCCACATTCCCGGGTTCACGTGTCCCGGGTCGGTGAGGAAGCTTTGCATGGGAATGTCCTCGCGCTCCTGCCCGGAAAGCACGTGATCAGGCTCGGGCTTGTACCAGATATCGACATCAAGCCCGACCTGGTGGCTCGCGTGGCCGAAAGGCATTGGTCCGCCGCGCGGCATTGAAAGGTCCCCAATCAATAGGCCGGGCCAGCCATCTTTCTGCTTCGCCTCCTCCGCGAAGCGTTCGATGAACTTGATGAGCGTGGGGTGACCCCAATTCCGGTTGCGCGAGACGCGCATCACTTGCCAGGCCGGGCCGTCGACTGGCAGGGGCTTGCCGCCAGCAAGGCAGCCTCTGGAGTAAAAGCCGATGGATCTAGTGGCGAGATTGGCGGGCTCCTTCGCCGCACCGAACAGGTCCTTGGCGATGAGCTTCTTCGTTTTCACGGCCGGGGCTGGAGCCTGCGGTGAGGGTACGGGCGCGTTCACTGCATGCTGCAGCGGATGGCCCGCGGCGGGGTGCGCATCGCTGCTCGAAGACGCTGTCCACGGCGCCGGAGCGCGAGGCACAGGCTCGACATTTGCGGGTACTGGCGGAGATGCCGAGGTTGCCTGCGGCGCTTCCGTGCTAGGTTGGTCTGCTTGCTGCCGCGGCTGGGGCGACACGGCGCCAAGGTCTCCCAAGGCTGCGAAAGCCAGTAGGACAAGGCTCACCGCCAGCACAGCATTCAGCAAAGGGTTAAGGAACCTCATCCCGCGAAGCCTCCTGGCGTGAACGCTAATATCGCCTGCCACCCAGTGCAAGTATAAGCGCCCTTTCGGCATAAATTTCCGTTAGCATCGCGTTGCATCTTTGCGTCGCTTGTGATTGACGACGATGCCGCCGTGACCCAGGATGGGGAAAATCGAAGAACGGCGGAGAGACAAGGTGGTGGCTGCAAAACTGTTTCAAACAACGATTGCAGGAAGCTTGCCGAAGCCATCATGGCTGGCGGAGCCTGAGAAGCTTTGGGCGCCGTGGCGTCTTGAAGGCGAGGAATTGGAACAAGGCAAACGGGACGCAGCCCTGGTTTGGCTCAAGGAAGAGGAAGCCGCCGGCATCGATATCGTGGGCAATGGCGAGCAGTTTCGCGTGCATTTCGTGCATGGGTTTCTGGAAAAGATCGAAGGGATCGACTGGGCCCGGAAAACGCAAATGGGCATTCGCGACAACCGCTACACGGCGGAAGTCCCCACGGTAACGGGGCCGCTGCGCCGTCCTCAGCCCGTCCATTCGGATGAAGTATCGTTTACGCGCGCCTATACGAAACAGGCGCTCAAGTTCACTCTGCCGGGCCCAATGACGATTTGCGACACGATTGCAGACGCCCATTACGGCGAGCGCGCCGCCATGGCGATGGCCTTCGCCGAAATCCTTAACACCGAGGCCCTTGAGCTGGAAGCGCTCGGCGTCGATGTCATCCAGTTCGATGAGCCGGCCTTCAACGTCTTCATGAAGGACGTAAAGGATTGGGGCATCGCCGCCCTAGAGCGCGCCGCTCGGGGGCTAAAATGCAAAACGGCCGTCCATATTTGCTACGGCTATGGCATCAAGGCCAATATTGATTGGAAGCAGTCGCTTGGCTCGGAGTGGCGGCAATATGAAGAGATATTCCCGGCTTTGAATGCAAGCGCGATCCAGCAGGTCTCGCTTGAATGCGCCGGCTCAAAAGTCCCGGTGTCGCTCATCTCACTCCTCAAGGATAAAGAAATCCTGGTGGGCGTGATCGATGTTGCGACAAGCGAGGTGGAAACACCGGAAGCAGTTGCTTCCGTTGTCCGCGAAGCTTTGCGCCATGCCGAGGCCCACAGGATTTATCCTTGTACCAACTGCGGCATGGCCCCGCTTTCCAGAAAAGTGGCAGTTGGAAAGCTGAAGGCGCTCGGTGCGGGCGCGGAACTTCTTCGCCATGAGTTAGGGCATGCCGGCTGAGCCGCCTCCTGAAGATACAGCCGCCAGACTGCTCTGGTTAGAAGCGAGGGCCGAAAAGGCCTATGCGGACATGTATGATGCTCCATTCGGAACTCCGGCGGCTGCTCTCTACAGTGACGCGAAGGAGTTTCTCTATGATGCGATCGGCCTGGCACAGCGGCTCGGCAAAGAAGATGAAGCAGAGCGGCTGAGCAGGCGCCTCGATCATATCAAGGCTGTTTTCCGCAGCCAATTTCCGGGCTGAACCGCTCGAAAGGAAACGGCCGCGGCATTAGCGTTCCATGTCGCGCCTGCACAGCACGAACCCGCGATAGCCTAAGCGCAGAGGTCTCGCTTTCGGCGGTTACAAGTCATTACATGTTTTTAATCAAAGCGCCGCGCTCGCGCCATACTCGCACATATATCAACCCTCCGCTTTGGTAGTAATCAAGCGGAGGAAATATGTTTCGCACTCTTGCTGTAACTTTGATTGTGACGCTTCTTTCCGTGAGCGCCTCTTACGCGCGCGAGTGGGAAAGACTGGGCGAGCGGCATGTTGGCTTCATCAATGATCATGATAAGATCGACGTTGGCCGTCACGAAGGGAAGTTCAAGCGGCTTAAGCTGATCGTTCGCGGCAACGATATCGAGCTCAACAGTCTCAAAGTCATATTTGGCAACGGCCAAGTTGAAGACTTCGTCTTCAATCACAAGGTCCGCGCCGGCGGCGAGTCTCCCACCATTGATCTCCGGACGCCCTGGGCCAATGGCCGCTTCATTCGCGCTGTCGAGCTTCATTATCATTCCCGGCCCAATTTCCGTGGCGAGGCGGTCGCCGAACTTTGGGCTCAGGAAGACTAGAAGAGCATCCAAGCGTAGCAGTGTGAAGACGCCCGAGAGGGCTGTGCAAGGCGGCACGGCCCTCTTTGCGTGCGCGCTTTTGGCCGGCGAGTACGCGGGTAGGATCCTCGCGCCGGCGACAGTAAAGAATTAAACTCATCACAACGGGGTCTTCTACTCACACCTGCGAACTGGAACATCGCTGCCGGGCGAGTTTTCTTGTGTGTAATTGAGTTTTCAACTTAGGAGCACACCCATGAAATGCCTCGCAGCGGCGGCTATTGCGCTTATGGTGGCGACGCCTACCCTGGCTCAGAAAGCGCCTGGAACGGATTCGACGGCGCCAGCAGCCAATCCGGCACAAAATACTGCGCCCAATCCGACGGCCCAAAACCCTGCGCCAAGCCCGCAGCATCCTGCCACTTCGGACAATGCGGCAAAGCAGGGCAATGAGGCTAAGCCGGCCACGCAAGCCAACGCGAATAACTTCCTGACGAAGGAAGGGCCTGACCAATGGCTTGCCGGCAGACTTATCAATAGAAATGTCTACGATAAGGCTGGCAAGCCGATTGGCGATTTGCGAGACATCTTGATCGATCGGGATGGTAAGGTCGCGGCGCTAATTGTCGGCGTGGGCGGCTTTCTCGGCCTAGGCGAAAAAGACGTCGCCATTGACTACAACTACATCGAGCACAATGGCGGAATATCCCCGAACCGGATAGTCATCGACATGACCCGGGAGCAGCTTCGTTCGGCTCCCAAATTCAGTGCGCCCGCCTCTTCCAGTAATACAAGTAACCGCTAAATCGAAAAGATGCGTGGGACGGAATGAGAGTTCTGTCCCCGCTTTCCTGCTGGAATAAAAAGCGGAACATTTCCCAAATCCCCTGCTTTACGAGTTTAGAAAAACCCCTAGGCAGAGGACAACAACCATGGCGACAGCACGCACACTTTAAGAACTATTTCTTTCGACGCTGCAAGATATCTATCACGGGGAGAGGCAGATCTTGAAGGCGCTGCCTAAGATGGCCAAGAACGCAACAACGCCTGAGCTTAAGGAGGCATTTCAGAAGCACCGCGATCAGACCGAGGGTCAGGTCGAGCGGCTTCAGCGCGTTTTCGAGATGATGGACAAGACCGCGCGTGGCCGTACATGCCACGCCATCGAAGGCATTGTGGAGGAAGGCACCGAAGTGATGACGGAGGCAGAACCCGGAGCGGTGATGGACGCCGGCCTGATCTCCGCTGCTCAAGCCGTCGAACATTATGAAATCGCCCGCTACGGCTCGCTGCGCACCTGGGCCGAGCAACTTGGCATGAAGGACGCAGCGAAATTACTGAATGAGACGCTGCAAGAGGAGAAGATGACCGACGAATTGCTGAACAAGATCTCGCTCAGCAATGTGAACCGCAAGGCGGCCTAAAGGGCGTGCTTTTTTCTCTGTGAGTTCATTTGGAGGCGGACTCGGCTGCGAGCCCGCCTTCTTTTTTTTACGGAGTAAATTCATGGGAAAAAAGCCAGGCGACGACGTCCAGCCAAAGGGGCACGAAAATGTCGAAGGTGATGACAAACACCCAAGCGGATGGAAAAAGAAGCGCTCCGGTTTAGGCAAGGACTATGGGCAGGGAGTTGGCTACGGCGGCTATAGCAGTGAACTGGACCAGGCAAAGAGCCAGACTGGAACTGCGGATCACGTAAGAAATAGAGATCGGGGCGACTGAACGCACCAAGCTTAATAAAGTTGTGGCAGGCTCACGCCGCCGCCTTGTGGCTGCGCCTTTCATCTGCTTTGAGAAAGCTGATGAAGCAGCAAGGTACGCAATCATGAGGGGCCCCAGCGCTGAAAGGTGCATGCAACGTGGATGAGGATCGCTGGGCCGGACTCTCCGGCCACTTAACGGATACCGGCCATATCCTCCAGGTTCGCGTCTACTTCGAGGACACCGACTTCTCCGGCTTGGTCTATCACGCGTCCTACTTCCGGTGGTGTGAGCGTGGGCGCTCGGACTTTCTGCGGCTCAAAGGCGTCAAGCATTCGGAGCTTGCCTCGGGCGCTCTTACGGGCGAGCCTTGCGCCTTCGCTGTGAGGCGGATCAACGCAGAGTTTCTCGCACCGGCCCGTATTGACGAAATTCTGGAAGTCAATACGAGCGCGGGTGAGGTCACCAAGGCAAGCATCCTGCTGAAACAATCCATCCTGCGCGAGGGTAAGACTATCTTCCGGCTTGAGGCGCAATGTGTCCTTGTCAGCTTGACGGGCAGTCTCCTGCGCTTCCCCGCCCACCTATTGGATCGCCTGCCGGCTAAGCGCGATTAGAGCCTAAAGCAATAAGAGCGTGGCCCGGACCGCCATTGCTGGTAAGACGAAGGAAGCTGCGCGTCGACATGCGAGCTCACGCGATTCTGTCGACGCTCTATCTGATCTTCTGCAAGAACTAGAGCATAACACAATTCGCATCGGCAACGCGAACGGCGTGCGGGGATGCTGCGGCCGGACAAGGGAAGTTTCCGATAAGAGGGTTCGCTGCTTACAGGCTGCTGTCCAATAGACGTGCATAAGCAAAAATGCGGCCTGCAAAAGCCGCGAGGCCGAGCCCCTCCGCTCTGTCGTGATGTATTATCTTATCTGCCGCCGGCCCCTCCGCCAGCACCGCTGGTTCCGCCTGTCCTGCTGTTTAATCCACCTGAGTTTGCACCACCCATTCCCCCGGAATTTCCGCCGTTGCCGCCCATCTCACCGTTATTGCCCATATTGCCGGAGTTACCCGTGGTACCCGAATTGCCCATGGTACCCGATCTACCTAACTGGCCAGATGTACTTCCTATGCCGCTTGATCCGGTTCCGAGACCGCTGCTTCCGCCGGCTGCTCCACCTCCAGCACCTCCGGCACCGCCGCCACCCCCGCCTCCTTGGGCAAAGGCGGTTGTTCCAGCCGTCAGCAGCACAGCTGTCGTAATCGCAAGAATTTTCTTCATGACCTTCCTCCTTTCATATGCCAACAGGAGGACTTGAACTCGGTTCCAATCGTTTTCTGGTATGATAACGCAATCTCTTTCTATTTATTCTTTAGCTTTGTAGAATATATTTCCTGCAGTAGGTGCCAGAATCCTTTTTAACTGATATGAAAGTGATCTATTATTTACTGGCCGCAGCATAAAGCTCTTGCGCATCCTTCTCCAGTTCTGCTCGCGAAGCCGGGCGCAGATACATCATGTGGCCTCCGCGATGCACTCGGATTTCATTCGGTGCTGCACCTTCGATAGGGCGGAGCTGATTGATCAAATACATCGACATCTCATAGGGGGTTACGAGGTCGGTATAGCCATGCACGATGAGAAATCTGAGTGACAGGTTGCGTTCACGGGCCTGTTCCAGCTCATCCAAGGAGCCGGCATAGCCTTGACGGCCGGGCTTTATACCGAAATCCCAATGGCCGCTCACCTGACGGTTGAGAAGGCGGTAATCGAGTGTGGTGTGAAAACCAAGTTCTTTTGCAGCGTAAGCCGTCATTGCGGGAGCAAGAACTGTAACCGCGCTATCGAGGATTGGATCGAAATGGCTATGCTCGGACGGCCGAGAGACAGGGACGCTGACAGTCGCGTCGTAGCTGCTAAGTGCGCGGTCGTTGCGTTTGAGATATTCACGCTTGAATAGCTGCGCGGAAACGCGGCCATGGTGCCTGGCAATCAGCGAAGGTTCCAGGCCCGTGAACTTGGCGAGTGCCGCGTCTACGGCATCGTCCTTGGTCAACCCCTCGGCGAGGTGCACCAGATAGGTGGTACGCGAATAGATCTCCGCCTGACGAACCTCATCCAGAGACGCAGACGGCCCGCCGCGCATTTCAACATTTGCCGCCGTTATGGAAGGAAGCTCGAAAGTGAGCGGAAGGATTTCGTAGTCGTCGCCTCGAAGCATGGAAAACTCAAGCGCCGGCGAGATCATCACCGCCCCTTTTAGATGGAATCCCATACCAAGAAGCTTCGGGGAAAGCATCGCCGTCCGAAAACCGCCATAACTCTCACCTGCCAAAAAGATCGGCGCCAGCTCACGGCCATTCTGCGTCAGGTAAAGACGAACGACCTGGGCGATCGAGTCTATATCCTTGTCAACCCCCCAATAGGTGCGTTCGGCCTCTTCGCCGCCGGTTGTTGCCCGGCTGAACCCGGTCCCTACGGGGTCAACAAAAACAAGATCGGTAAATCCGAGCCAGCAATCGGGATTGTCGGCCATTTGAACTGGTTGCACGGGCGCCGCCCCATTATCCTTGAATGGGACGATGCGTGGGCCAAGTGCGCCAAGGTTCAGGAAAGCAGCGCCCGCCCCCGGGCCGCCATTGAAGGCAAAGGTCACGGGCCTGGAGCCTTTGTCCTCGACTGTATAGGCGACGTAGAAAACCTTGGCCGCAACTTCCCCTTTGGAGCCCGTTAGCGGAAGCGTGCCGGCCGTCGCCTTATACTTTAGCTCCTGCCCCTGGAGCGTGATCGTGTGCTGCGTTACGCTATCGGCGGGGAGCCGGGAGGCGGGATTTCCGGCCGAGCCTTTCGCATGTGCCGCTCCATCCTCTCCCTTGCCTTCCTGAGCCAAGACGGGATTAAGATTAACGATAACGAAGAGAAGCAGCAGCAGACGCATTGAGCGCAGGGAACGCATAGGAACTCCTCGTGCGGACGAGTTGGCGAAATTCAAGAATGCGTCATGAAAATGCGTAAAGTACGAATTAGAGCCAAAGCATGAGCATTTATTGGAGGGGGCGGTTTATAATGCGTGTCATAGGAATAGTTGTCGCGGTTTTGGCGGTGATTGCGGTCAGCGGCCTTGCTGGCGCCAGGGTAAAATTGAAGGAGGCTTGCGGAGCCGACCTCGAACGATTCTGCAAGGATATTCAAAAGGGCCAGGGCCGGAAAGCCTGTCTTAGAAACCATGCTTCCGAACTGCAGTCGAGCTGTTCAGAAGCTCTAAAAGCTCGCGATGCGGAAAAAGCGGCTACTCACTCCAAATAGTGCAGGCTTGTGCTCTGCTGTCACGGTCACCTGGTAATGTCCTCGCGGCGCTTACGGGACGGCTGGCGCGAGTTCGACGCCGCAATTGCTTCGCCGATGGGCTGCGGGGACGAGAAGAACCCCTCCCATGGGTCGGACTTCAGGGCGGAGAGCCGGCGCATAATGTTCGAAGTATTGAACCGCGCTGCTGTCAGTTCTGGCCCAAGCTCTTCCCAGCGCACCGGCGTAGAGACTGGGGCTCCGGGCCTCGCGCGCGTCGAATAGGCGGCGACCGCGGTCGCGCCGCGGCCGTTACGAAGATAGTCGACGAAGATCTTTCCGCCGCGGGCTTTCTTCGCCATGGTCGAAATGTATTTCGAGGGGGCGTCCGCCTCCATGGCCAGCGCGATCCTATGCGCGAAATCCTTCAGTTCATCCCACCCCACTTCAGGACGGAGCGGCGAAACCACATGAAGGCCTTTCCCGCCGGTCGTTTTGACGTAGCTCTCAATTCCGGTATCGCGCAGCCGCTCCCGGATTTCCTTTGCTGCTTGAATAACAGAACTCCATTCAACGCCTTCGCCGGGATCCAAGTCAAAAATCATAATGTCAGGGTGTTCCACATCCTCGACGCGGGCACCCCAAGGGTGAATTTCCAGAACATTGGCCTGTACCAAATTGATGAGGCCTCTCAGATCGTGGATCACGAGAACCTCTTCCGTCCCATGTTTATCGGTTACGTGGGCAATCTCGACCGCGTCAGTGAGCCCCGCAAAGGAATGCTTCTGGAAAAAGCATTCGCCGCTGCTTCCGTTCGGGCAGCGAACGAGTGCAAGGGGGCGATTCACGATATGAGGGAGAATCCAGTCTGCAACCCCGGCATAGTATTCAGCGAGTCCCAGTTTTGTAAGACCCTGTTCTTCCCAGAGAATGCGGTCGGGATGAGTAAGCTTCACGCCCGCAAACTCGACGGCACCACCTTTGGCGGTCTTCACCGGCGCTGAAACACTTCTTTTCGCAGGCATGGCTCCTTTGTCCTTCGCAGTAGGTGCTGGCGCCTTGTCTTGGGGAATTTCAAGTTGAACTTCCTCTGCGGGTTTGTCTTCGCGCAGCCCCTTGAACGCGGCGTGGCGCAAATGCCGGTCGTGGGTCCAGCCGCGAAACTCGACTTCGGCAACAAGCTTCGGCTGGACGAAGACGAGCCCCCGCCGTTCTTCCGAGCTTAGGGCGTTTGCGAAAGGGTTCTTTGAACTGCGCAAGTCTTGCAATTTTTGGAACAGCTCCCGCGCGGATTTTTGTGTAAAGCCCGTGCCGGTCCGTCCCACGTGGATGAGCTTTCCCCCGTCGTAATAGCCAAGTGCCAAAGAGCCGATCGCATTGCGGGTCGCAGTCGAAGGCACGTAACCGCCGATCACGAACTCCTCGCGGTTCGTGCATTTGCTTTTAAGCCATTCGCCATGCCGGCCGGACCTGTAGGGCGAATTGCGCCTTTTGCTGACGATTCCTTCCAGCCCCAACCGGCACGCGTTCTCCAGCATTGCGCCGCCATTGCCGATAACGTGGTCCGAGAAGCGCAAAGAGGGATGGCGGTTTGAACTTAGAAGTTGGGACAGGGCATTCTTTCGATCATCGAGGGTGGCGCTACGAAGATCGTAGCCGTCAAGATACAGAAGGTCGAAGGCAAGCAAGATGGCACTCGTAGCCGGCTGATTATTGGAAAGCGCGTCCTGCAAAGCGGAGAAGCTGGAGACGCCGTTCTCATCTTCCACAACCGCCTCGCCATCCAGGATCGCGGATTTGAGCCGCAATCCATCCAAGGCCTCAGCAATTGTTGGAAATCGGCTGGTCCAATCGAGGCCTTTGCGAGTGAGAAGCCGGATGGAGCGGCGATTGATTTCAGCCATGAACCGGTAGCCATCGAACTTGATTTCGTGAAGCCAAGCGTCGCCCTCAGGCGGCTTTTCGACGAGGAGCGCGAGGCAGGGATCAATAAATCCTGGAAACTCCGTTTTTTTTGCTCCCGGCAGTTTCGAAACATCGATGCTCTGCGCGGTACTGCTCGTTCTCCGATTGTCCTTTGCTAAAAGCGGAGAAGCCTTTTTGCGAGCTGCTCCTTCATTTCCGGAATCTTTCGCAAGGGTCTTCGTTTTACGATTGGAGGGTCCTTTGTGATTATCGGCAGTGGCCCGGGAGAGTTCGCCCTCCACTAATCCACCCTGTGAAGACCAGACAGCGGACTTCTCCTCTCCAATCTCCTCAATTGAACGGTGGGTTGCTACCGACTCTAGCCGTTCCGCAAGAATGTCGCCTTCCGAGCTGGGACGGGCATATTCGTCATCGGATTTGAACAGAAGCCACTGTTCTTTTTTGTCCCCCGGCCGGCCTCGGATGCGGATCAGATGCCAGCGGCCCTTCAACTTTTCACCTTCAAGCTCAAATGCGAGATGGCCTTTTTCGTAGCCTTTTACTGGGTCGCTCTCCGGGTACCAATAGCCACGGTCCCATAACATGACGGTGCCGCCGCCATATTCGCCCTTCGGAATGATTCCTTCGAAATCGCCATAATCGATGGGGTGATCCTCGACGTGAACAGCAAGGCGTTTCTCATGAGGATCAAGGCTTGGTCCGCGGGTGACGGCCCAGCTCTTGTAGACGCCGCCGAGTTCCAGTCTCAGGTCATAGTGCAGCCGGCGAGCCGCGTGTTTTTGGATAAC
>JBAUNL010000190.1:0-3533 GCA_049579205.1 Rhodomicrobium sp.
GCCGTAGGCGAAGTCGCAAAAGCGACGATGGGAAGCCCGTTGAACCAGTTCACACCGATCCGATTCAACAACGACAGTGCGATGATGCGCGGCTTAGCCACAGAAGCCCACCCGCCCGTACCGGGTCGGATCGTACGAGCACCCCGCGCCAAGAGGGGCGAGATCAGCACGAAGCGATCGAACAGGTTTTCGTCGGGACCCGCGATCACCCGCAGAACAAAGCCGCCGCCGGACGAAAAGCCGACCAGGGTAAAGTTTGCCTTGGGATGAAGCGGCCGGAGCACCGCAGTGAAATCGGCGAGATCGTCCTCCAGCTGGCCGATATAGTCGATATCGCCGCTGCGCCCAAAATTGAGATGTCCGCGGATAACGGGCACATAAACGGACGCGCCAGCATCGCGCAGCGCCTTGGCGAGCGGATGCATGCCCGCACCATTGTCGGACGATCCATGGATCAACACTGCCACTTGCGCGCCGCTGCCCTCATAAACCCGATAGCCGAGTTTGACACCGTCGCGGGCGGAATAAGTCCGCACCACAGGCAAATCGCTGAAATCGACGTCTTTGAAAGGATTACTGACCGAGGCCAAAGCGGGCGGCTTCACGGGCGCGTCGAAGGCCAGCACGCTCCCGAACGCGACGAAAACCACGGCCATTAAGCCGCCTAAACCCCAAAGTACCTGGCGCATCATATACTCCTGTACGCCGGATGTTCGCCGGCGACGTGTTCAGTGGACACTCTCAGTTTTGGCGAAAGCATTTGCCGGGCAGCGACGGAGCTTGCCCGAGTCGCTTCGTTCTAATGTTTGTCAATTATGAAGGATCGAAATCTGCTCCTCGCGCTGAGGCGGGAGCCCGGTGAATGTCATTGAGCCGTTGGAGCCTGCAGATTTTTCCGAAGGGTCAGATACCGTGCGCCGAATAGCCCGGTGTGTCGAATTATTTATTTTCTTAAAGCTTGCTGCTTTGCAACCGATTCGCTTCGTTATGCGAGCAACCGTCAAGCAAGGCAGTCAAATGCGCCGACATTTCTGCTCCTGGCCCGGAACGGCGAACCGTAACGGATCGGCATTCGTCTGTTAGGGATAGTAGAGCGGCCTTTACGGAGTGGGCCCAGAGCAGGCGCGCGACGTGCTGGCGATCCGAGGTTCAAGAGGACGCAACGATGCCGCCATCGCAGGCTATGGTCTGGCCCACAATGTAAGCGCCAGCCCGCGAGCAAAGAAAGATTGCAAGTCCGGCAATGTCTTCAGGCGCGCCAACCCGGCCGCTTGGATTGCCCGCACCAACGCTCGCCCAATCGACGTTCTCGGTTTTGCCGCCGAATCCAATTCCAGTGCTCAGCATCCAAGTCGGAAAGGGACCGGGCGCAATCGCGTTGCAGATGATATGCTGGCGCGCAAGCTTGGCGGCAAGAAAACGCGTCAAATGGTGTACCGCAGCCTTGGAAGCCCCGTAGGAGGGCGTATCGAACGCCGCGGTTTTGATCCCATCGATCGAACCGATATTGATGACACGGGCAGGGCTCTCTGGGCTAGCCGAACGGCGCAAGAGTGGAAGCATCTTCTGCGTGAGGAAGAAAACACCCTTCACATTAGTATCCATTACCTTGTCCCAGCCTGCCTCGGGAAAAACATCGAGGGATGCGCCCCAGGCTGTGCCCGCATTGTTGATGAGGATGTCGAGAGATTGTTCATGCTCGCTTAGACGTTGAACAAGGCTCTCGATCCCGGAAAGCTGCGAGAGATCTGCGGGCAAGGGGACGCAGGTACCACCATACTCATTGACGAGACGCTCCGCGGTCGCGGCGCAAGCGTCGGCCTTTCGTGATGAGATGTAGACCTTGGCTCCATTTGCAAGGAAGCCAGCTGCAATCATCTCGCCGATGCCACGAGAGCCTCCGGTAACGAGCGCCACCCTACCCTTAATCGAGAAAAGGTCATCAAAACTTACTTTCATAGGTGTCTCCGGGTGAGGCGCGCCTAACCGTGCATTGCCGGAAGACCCTTCGTCAACTGGGCCGATCGGCGAACACAACTGATCTCGCCATTTTGCCGGTCTCAATGCCTCTTGTCCCAGGTCCTCAAACCAACGACCAGAGCCGATAAACAAATTCAAAAGACGAGGGAGGTGTCTCATGAATCGTTTCAGCGGCAAGACGGTGATAGTCACCGGCGCCGCGTCCGGCATCGACCGGGCCGGTGCAAGGCTTTTCGCGGCGTGGCCGCTCTCGTGAAATTCGCCCAGGATGCCTATGGCCGGCTCGACGTCTTTTTCGCAAACGCTGGTATCTCCGGGGGCATGCCGTCATGATAGCGTTCTGGTTTCGACTGGAACGTCAACGATGTCTGAGCCATGCCATGCGCGCAGGCCTGCTTAGATTCAAAAGTACCAACTACCTCCAAGCCCGTTTATTTGACAATGCTGGTCTCCTCTGCCATTGAACTCTGCCTTGAAATGTCTTGGGGGGCGATTATTCTCCGCTTGCTTCGGTGCAGATGCCTGTAACGGCAGATAATTCTGCTTCGCCTTGATCGAGATGCGAGCCCATGCATCCGAGCGCTTTTAAAAGCGGCCGCAAGGGGCGATAGGCTCGGTGCCACAATTTCATTGGCAAGAAATGAACGCGCAGCGCGGCGAATACAGTCTCATGGTCTGGGAGGCTGTCGCTGCTTGTTGTTGAACCAGACCTCAGTCAAAGAAAAGGTAAGAGCCTCATGGCTAGTAACAATCAGGAATTGAAGACAGCAATCTTCGAAGATGGCGCCTGCGTAGTCCTGCGCGCCGATCCAGCCAAGCCTCGTCTTCTGGAGGTGATCGCAACCTTCCACGACGCCGCGCGCGCACGAGAATATGTAAGATTCGGAAACAACTCCTCGGAGAAGCATCAGGAAAAGCGGCCCGTCATTAAGCAGGCCTCTGCAGCAAAGCCCAAACAAGCCTCGAAGGCGGAGTCCCTACAAACCAGACCAGCCACTGCGGCGAAGCCCAAACCGGTTTCCGGGGCAAAGCCCAAAACTGCCACAACCGATATGAGCGAACGGCAAACGGCTGTCTTAAGGGCGCTCCGTTCTATGATGGATAAGAAAAATCTCGTCGAGGCTACAAAGACCGAATTGGCGAAGGCTTCGTCCATCCCATCCGGAACGCTACACTCTGTTCTCGTTTCGCTCGAGAAAAAGGGAATGATCAGAACCGAACGCCAGGGGACACCGAAATTCAGCGCTATTTATCAGGTTTTGGAAACCTCGAAAAAAAGCACGCGTCTCGCAAACGGCCTGGCGCATAGCAAAGAGGTGGCGAAGACGATAGCCCACTAGCTGATATTTCTCCGAGAGGCCGATGTATCCCTACGCCGGCCTCAGCCTCGAAGGGTGCTGTCAGGAGCTTATGAATGGACCCACACCTCATTTTTTTCTAGGTGGGAGCCCGCATTACGCCTTTACTAAACAGGACGTAGGCTGCCGTTTCCGCGATACCAGCTCGCTCGATCTTATCCGCCCGACAACATCGACGTTCGCCTGATCGTGACC
>JBAUNL010000191.1:0-8548 GCA_049579205.1 Rhodomicrobium sp.
CGGCGGCGCCTCCCCACATGAATTCCCCTGCCGAACCCGGAACCGCTGCGTTCCCTTGACCTTGCCGGACCATAAAACCGAGCCCGAAAGTGTACCCTTGCGTCCCCAGAAGCAATTCGCCCGGTCCCATCGGCGAGGAAGCGATCGAATGCGTGTCTTGCCTGAGCTGATCCGAGGTCATCAGCGCGACCGAGGTCCGCGAGAGAATTCGTTCCCCTTCCAGCTGGCCATTGTTGAGCAGCATCTGCGCAAAGCGGAGATAGTCCGCGGCAATTTCCGATAAATTCCGGCGCTGTCATCTTGTCGCGAATATCCCGGCCAAGGGCTTTAAGACCTACCGAGCGATATGCCTCCTTCACTGCCGGGTTTGCCGTGAGGAAGTCATAAGCGAATCCGGAGGTATGTCTTAGAAGATCCTGAATGGCGGGCTCGTGCGCTGCGGGCACCACGCTTTGCCCATTCGCGTCCTTGATTGCGACTTTTAGATCCTTGAGGGCCGGGAGATATTTCGAGACTGGGTCCGTGAGCTGAATGCGGCCTTCTTCAACCAAAATCATGGCCGCGACCGATGTCCATGGCTTCGTCATGGAGTAGATGCGGAAAATTGCATCTTTCTTCATGATCTTGCCGGCGGGCTTGTCCTGGAAGCCTGCCGCTTCGAAATAAACGAGCTTGCCTCTACGGGCTATTGCAATGACGGAGCCGGGCAGCTTGCCCTTGCCGGCGTCGTCCTTCAGGAATTTGCCAATATGCGATAGCCGCTCGGTCGAGAGGCCGGCCGCCTCGGGTGAGGATGACGGCAGCGGCTCTGCCAGGCTTGGCAGCGTTAAAAGACAGAAAACAAATCCAAGCGCGAACGGCCACCTTGACTGCATTTCACCCATCCTCCCGAAGCGCCCTTGCTGAGCTTACCCTTGTCATACGGGCTCGCGTTTTTGGGCGCAAGCGCTGTCCTTGAACCCTGACTGCGCAGGTGGACAGTGAAGCCTTGGACTGATAGCTGCTGTAGGGAGATGGGTGACAAAAGAATATGGGCGCCGAAGCGCCCATACATGACAGTCAAGGTTCGAAAAGCGGAAGGCTTAGTGAGCCTCCCCCCCGAGCGGCATCACAGTTCTATTCCAGATGCTGTTCACGACAACAGCCATCCCGGTGTAGTAGGCGAAGAAGCCCGCCGCCACCAGAAACCACCCGCCGATATCGCGAATGATTGTCCAGCCCGCGGCGTCATAGTTGCCTTTGAGGAAGGGTATTCCGGTCAGCGCATACCCGACCGTCAAGCATGCGAACACCGAAAACACGGCCAGATTCGTCGGCAAGGCCGCTATAGCCAGAGCCAGCGCTATGAAAGCGAATGACTCGAGAAAGAAGCCCTGCAGGATAGTCGCGTCGCTTCCATTGGGGAAACCCAGGTTCGCTGACATGATGAAGAAGAGCGATGTAGCCACATAGAGGGCTCCAAAGCTGCAAAATGCAGTCGCCCAAAGCACGTTGGTGCGCCTGTAGGCAAACAGGCCCGCGATGAACTGGGCGATGCCGGCAAAGACCAGAAGCGCCGGCACGGTGCCCATAAATGCGGAAGATGGGAAGGCGCCTCCGAAAACCGTTCCAAGTATCCAGGTACCTGTTGCCAGTGCCCAAAGGCCGAGCGGGCTCGGATCGGCCGAGGTGGCGGTTGTGCGCTCTTCCAGCGCCGTGATTTCAGTTTCGTCCATGTGCGAGACGACCGGACCCGCTTTCGTCCAGCTCTCCCGTCTCGGGAGTGGGGCCACGACTTCTGTCATTTCTTTCTCCTTTCTCTCCGCCGTGCTGCTGAGTAAAAGGACAGCGGGGTATGTATGTTGAACTCTAATTAAACCGTAAGCTCGATGGCTTCGGCTTGCCGTGATGCCAATCCCACAGGTTGCAGAGACCGCTCCCCCATGGATGCCTTTGCGCATGTTCTTGTGGGCTGGTTGTCTCACCCGCGTTTTCGCAGCGCGACACACGGCGACCATCAGAGAAACACACTGTGGATTCAATGGTTCCTGACATGATTAGTGCCTCGCAAATGCAGCATTTTGCGATGCGCGGCCCAGATTTTGAGAGTGCAGCCAAGGCAAAAGCGGCTCTTGACAACTGCAGGAAACGCATAAGGTAAACCCTAAGCGAAGAGGCGCGGTGGCCGATGCGGATTGAAGAGATATTGGATGATTTCAGCGTCCTCGATGATTGGGAGGATCGCTACCGCTATTTGATCGAGCTGGGCCGCACGCTGGAACCTCTGGGAGATGCAGAGCGGATGCCCGAAACTAAGGTTCGTGGGTGCGCGAGCCAGGTCTGGCTCATCTCCAACGCTGAGGGTAGCGGGCCGGAAGCGGTCCTGACCTTTCGCGGCGACAGCGATGCGCATATCGTCCGGGGCCTTATCGCAATTCTATTCGCGCTTTACTCAAAAAAAAGGGCAGTCGAGATTCTGGCGGCGGACGAAAAGGCCGTATTCGCGCAGCTGGGTCTTAACACTCATTTGACGCCACAGCGATCAAACGGCTTGGCTTCCATGGTTGCACGCATTAAGGCCGACGCTGCATTCGCCGAACGCGATAACACGGTACCGGCGCAGTGAAGCGGCCAATTGAGGTGCCGGGCTTGAGCGCTGGCGTCTAAGGGCTCAAAACATGGCCGCATGAACGCGGTCCGGCGGATTGTGACCGTCAAGGAAGGTGCGGATATTGATAATCACCTTCTCGCCCATATCGACACGGCCTTCGATGGTCGCCGATCCAAGATGCGGCAGCACGACCACCTTATTGTTTTTGAGGAGCTTGGGGTTGATGGCCGGCTCATTCTCAAAAACGTCAAGTCCTGCACCTGCCACTTCGCCCGCTTCGACCATCCGCGAAAGCGCGTTTTCGTCAATGACCTCGCCCCGTGCCGTGTTGACAATATAAGCCGTGGGCTTCAGCAGCTTCAGCCGGCGCGCCGACAGCAGATGGAATGTTGCCGGCGTGTGGGGGCAGTTCACCGAAATGATATCCATATGGGCAAGCATCTGATCCAAGCTCTCCCAATAGGTGGCGCCAAGCTCTTCCTCGACCGCCGCAGGCACCCGGCGTCGGTTGTGGTAATTAATCGAGAGGCCAAAAGCCTTTGCACGCCGGGCAACCGCGCGGCCGATGCGCCCCATGCCAATGATGCCCAGCTTCTTGCCCCAAATGCGGTGGCCGAGCATCCACGTCGGCGACCAGCCATGCCATTCGTTCCCCTCCTGGAGGTAATCCGCGCCCTCCACAAGTCTTCGCGGCACCGCGAGGATCAGCGCCATGGTCATATCCGCAGTGTCTTCCGTAAGAATTCCCGGTGTATTCGTCACGATAATGCCGCGGTTACGGGCGGTTTCGAGATCTATATTGTCTACGCCCGTTCCGTAGTTGGCGATCAGCTTCAGCTGCGGCCCGGCCAGCGAAAGAAGGGCCTTGTCAATGCGGTCGGTAACGGTTGGAACGAGCACGGCCGCCGTTCGCATCGCTGCCCCTAGCTGTTCCCGCGTCATCGACGTATCACTGGTGTTGAGCGTGACGTCGAAAAGCTCACGCATCCGTGCTTCTACGACTTCCGGCAGCTTACGCGTGACGACGACTTTAACGTTTTGTGGGGTCATTTTGTGCTCGAAGTGGCCGGGCGGCCCTTAGGGGTATATGTAGCTCGAATTGTCTTCTCATTATCTATCAGATACGGCTCCCGATGACAAAGACTCGCATAAGGTGGACTTTTCTCTTTTGCCTGGCCTTAACAGCGGCGGGACCCGCGGCGGCGCAGGAAAATCTGGCCAAGAAGCTCGGAAGAGTGACGGGGTTGCCCATTCCGCGCTTCGTTAGCCTGAAGGCAAGCGAAGTGAACGCCCGCGTCGGCCCTGGCGGGGATTATCAAATAGCCTGGGTTTTCCGGCGGGCCGGGCTTCCTGTGGAAGTGCTCGCAGAATTCGAAAATTGGCGCCAAGTCCGTGATAGCGACGGAGGTACCGGCTGGGTAACAGCGGCCCTCCTCAGCGCCCGGCGCACGGCAATCATCGCCCCATGGGTGAAGGATCGCCGGCTCTTCCAGCTCACCTCATCCCGCGGTGGCTCTACGGCCGTGGCCCAGATTGAGACGGGAGCCATTGTGGATGTCATGTCTTGCGATGGCGAGGCTTGCGACGTCTACGCTGGCCGTCAGGAAGGCTGGGTGCCGCAAAAGGATCTGTGGGGGGTCTATCCTGGCGAGACGGTGAAGTAGATAATGCCCGTTAGATCTCCCGGTACCCGGAGCTAAAGGCAGGTCAGAGACTGGCACGCGATCTCCCGCCCGCCGTAGCGCATCTCAAGAGAATAGCCTCCAACTTTCCCTCCGCGTGCGCCATCGCGAGCCCGGCAAAATTCTTCGTGGCAACAGAGCTTCATATTTTGTTTGCGCTAATGGGCCCGCAACGCGTGTCAAATCGGAACAACAAACAAGACTTCAGGTTCATGCAGGCAATGCAGGGAACCAACGCTCCGGCAGAACCGGCTTCAAGGGTCCAGCGCGTGGTGGGCGGACAGGGCCGCAATAACCGAAGGCTGCGGAGAGGCGCCGGCCGCGCCAAATTTGGAGATACGAGATGACAAGTCCGGACCCACGGTATGGCTCAAGACCGCCTTCAGGAGGCAGTTCCTCGGTGTGGATCATTTGGCTCATCGTCATCATAGCGATCATTGTCATCATTGCCTGGGGATGGGGTGGCGGTTATTGGGGGTCGCCAAGGACCAATGCACCCACACGAGAAGCGGCTCCAACAAGAAGTGCTCCTCCCGGTAATGCCGGCAACACGGGCGGTACCGGCGGAAATCCTAGCGTTCCTGGCCCGGCGGGCGGCAACGCAGGAGGCACTGGCAGTGGCAGTGCTCCAGCCGGTCCCTCGGGCGCACCCAAATAGCGATCGAAACAGCCTCGTTAGCGCCTATGCTCGCGGGGCTTCTTTATCGCCTTCTGCAAGCAATTCAGGGCACGCCCAGCGTCTGCCGGATGAGTCTTATCCCCGTGGCCCTTAAAGGCGGAAAAAGAAAATGGACCAATCCCGGGCCCAGACCCGGCTGGAGCAGGCCTAAAACGTTCTTTTTTTAGATGTTTTTTGGACATCAAGCCTTACCTGTACCTGCATAGAACTTTTCGGCAACTTACCGTGTTCCTAGGTAATGCCTCCTCTCCGCTATAGCCGTGAGTACTGGGAAGGCCGCGCCGAAGAAGCACGCGCGATAGCCGGGCAAATGTCGTTTGGGCACACGAAACAAACGATGTTGAGGGTTGCTCAAACGTATGAGCAGCTTGCGCGGGGGTCAGAGGCCGAGGCAAATCTTCCGGCCCAGATTAGCGAGTGGAACAGATTGATGAAAAAATCATCCTCGTAGCCGAGTGGTGTGCGAGCTCTGCATGAGCATGGACCGCATGGAGCTACTGAGCGGCGCCATTCACAGCGACCGTATTGAAGTCCGCGTAGTTTTCTCCGATCTTCCGCGCTGCCTGATATTCGGGCGAGTCGTGCCAGGCTTTAAGCGTTTCCATGCTGTCCCACCGTAGAATAACCACACGTTCGGTTGTCAGCATTCCATCGATCTGAGTCCCGTGTCCGCTTGCGACGTAGACGCCGCCATGCGCTTTGATTGCGGCTTGCGCTTTGGGGAGATACTCCTTCGTATACCCCTCAGCATTCTTAACTTTGTTCAGGGCAATCAAATAGACAGGCGGCTTCGCTTGAGCATGCAGGCCCTGGACGGCTGCAGCACCTAGTCCGCCGCCAATGATCACTGCCAGGGCAAGCTTGTAATGATTTCGTTTCATGGATTTCCTCCCAAAACCTCATCCGCATGATGGGATGGTGCGAGAGTAAGCCGTCAGCCGCCGCCAAGCGAGCGGGAAATTAGATGCATTGGGGCTCGAATTTTATGGCCGCGGGCTGGGGCTGTGTGCTGCTTACCCTAGCCATTGCCCGCCGGACAGCGCTGACTCAGCCGCTCGCCTTCCCAGGCAGAAAGTTCCCTTAGGAATGCAGTCAAATCTGCGGTGATTTCATCAATGTGCGCTGGCTTCGGCGCGCTTTCCGTATGCTGACCGCCAGGCTCAACCAAGATGGTGCGCATACCAAGCTCATGGGGAATGACGAGATTGTCCTCGCGATCTTCGAAAATCGCCGCTGTCTTCGGTTCCACCGCATGCTGCTCGAAGAGCAGTTCGTAGGCGCGCCGCTGAGGCTTGCCTATAAAGCCCCGGCTCTCGATGTGGCAGACGGCTTCAAACAAAAAATCAATGCCGAGAGCGGCAAGGACCGCCTCGGCATGCCGCGCAGGACCATTCGTGAAGACGATCCTCTTGCCAGGCAAGGCAGCTAAGGCCTCGATAAGGCGCTCATCTCTGGATAGGACGGACAAATCGACGTTATGGACAAAGTCCAGAAAAGCGTCCGGGGGTAGCTTGTGCCTTTGCACAACGGCCTGCAGCGTCGCGCCGTATCGCTTGTAATAATATCGATGAACTTTGGAGGCAGTGGCCAAATCCGAGTTCATCAGCTCCGCGAGAAATAGGACGATGCGGTTTCGCATCTGCTCATAAAGCCCCGTCGCACTCGGATAAAGCGTATCGTCAAGGTCGAAAATCCAGCTTTCAACTTGAGCGAACGGGTGCGGGTCTTCAGGCATCGCGCGCGCTGGCTGAGAGGCCATACGGACTGGCGGGGCCTCGCGTACGCGCAAACTGTAAGCGGGAACATCGTGCATAGAGATTATGCCATCTGCTTGAGGCGTTCAATTGTGCGGTGCGCGCTCGGTTTGATGTCTTGGACATCCAGGCTGATATCCAGAGCCTTGATCGTGTGCGTGAGATCGCCAATGGAAATGATATCGACGCCTGTTTCGGCGATTGGCACGATTGTCGTTTCGTTGATGCCGCCGGAAGCTTCGGTCATCGCCCTGCCAGCCACAAGCTTCAATCCATCGCGAATTTCGTCCAGGTCCATATTGTCGAACATGATCACTTCGACGCCGCACGCCAGCGCCTCCTCGACCATTTCAAGCGTTTCGCATTCCACTTCAATTTTGAACGTGTGCTGGGCCCTGCTTCGCAGGATCTGGACCGCGTCCGTGATCGAGCCCGCGATCTTGATGTGATTGTCCTTGACCAGGATGCAATTTGAAAGATTGAAGATGTGATTGTGGGCACCTCCGACGCGGACGGCGTATTTCTGAAGCATCCGGAAACCCGGCCATCCCTTTCTGGTGTCGGTGAGGCGCACCGGCGTGTGCTTGACGAGCTCCACATAGCGCCGCGTCTTTGTGGCGATACCGGACATCTGCTGCACCCAATCGAGGGCGCAGCGCTCGATGATGAAGAAGGTGGAGGCGCGTGCCTTTATCCGCAGCAGGATCGATCCAGGCTCGATCGGGTCGCCATCCTCGACGGCGTACTGGACCTCTGCCTCAGGCTCCACCGTCTTTATAGTTTCGTCCGAAAGGAGAAGACCGCAGACGATGCCCTTCGCCTTGGCGTAGATCTGTCCTGTTTGAACTGGATCATCCCCAACAACAAAGCCGCCGGTCGTATCGCCCGGGCCAAGCTCTTCCCGAAGCCCCTGTTCTACCAGTGGCCGGATCATAAAGCGGTTCAATCTCACGGCAGCGATCCTTTCAGAACTAAGGTCAAGACAACTTATTCGTGAAGGCTTTGCCTGCCTTCATCACCAAGTGAATGCGTTCCCGGTCTTGAAGAAGCCTAATATCGTCAAGCGGATCACCATCAACAACGAGCACATCGGCAACCCGCCCTGGGGCCAGAGCGCCAAGATCGGGACGTTCTAGGCATTCTGCGGCCCGGCTCGTCGACGCGACAATTGCCTCCATCGGCGTCAAACCTAGCCAGTTCACCATATATTCGAGTTCCACCATGTTCTCACCGACGAGGAGACGGTGGGACTGATCGGTCCCAAGCGCAACCTTGATGCCGCGGCGCACCGCATCTTTCCAGAGCGGGATTTTCTTTTGCATGAGCCCGTAGATTTCGGCGTCCTTCGAGTCTTCCTTACCAAGCTGCTGACCGGCCCATTGTTTGTCCCTGTTCCGGCGTTCTACGGAGAGCGGCACCAGCGCAAGCGTCGGCACCCACCAAGTACCTTGAGCGATCATGCTGTCGACGGTCTCTTCGTCGATGAACCAGCCATGCTCGAGCGAGTAAATTCCAGCTGCAACCGCATTCTTGATGCCTTCGATGCCCTCTGCATGGACGGCAACGCGTTTGCGTTTGGCGGCGGCTTCCTCGACGGCGGTGCGAATCTCGGCGATCGTGAATTGCGGCTCATCCCAGCTGTCCGTGACGGAAGTGATGCCGCCCGTCGCGCAAATCTTGATGACATCGGCGCCGCGCATGAGCATCTCGCGTACAAGGCGGCGCATTTCGTCTTCGCCGTCGGCGACGGCATGGGGAAGCCAGGAGCGCTTCGGGATCCGCATTCCGGCTGGCACCCAATAATCACCGTGACCGCCGGTTTGCGAAATCATCGCAATTGCGA
>JBAUNL010000192.1:0-2471 GCA_049579205.1 Rhodomicrobium sp.
ATTCGATCTCAGCCGCGCGGAGGCCGGGGACGGCTGATCTTCGCCATGGACGCCACCATGAGCCGCCAGCCCACCTGGGATATGGCGCTGCAGGTCCAGGCGGAGATGTTCAACGCGGTGAAGGCCGTCGGCGCCCTCGACGTGCAGCTCATGTTCTTCCGGGGTTTCGACGAATGCCGCGCAAGCCGCTGGGTGAGCGATGCGGGCGCGCTCGCACGCCTCATGACGAGCGTGGAATGCCGAGGCGGCTACACGCAAATCCGGAAGGTGCTGAAACATGCGCTGCGCGAGGCCGCCTCGGGCAAGGTCAGCGCGGTGGTTTACGTCGGTGACGCGATGGAAGAGAATCCCGACGAGCTTGCGAATTCGGCCGGGCAGCTTGGTCTTCTCTCCATTCCGGTCTTTCTCTTCCAGGAAGGCCACGACGGCGAGGCTCGTGTGTGCTTTCAAGAAATGGCAAGGCTCACCCGCGGCGCGACCTGCCGGTTCGGACCGGGGTCCGCCACGCAATTGCGGGAGCTGCTCGAAGCCGTCGCCGTTTATGCCGCCGGAGGCCGAAGCGCACTCGCGGACTATGCAAAAGGCCGCGCCTAGTCTCCTCCTCCAACAGCTGTCGAAGCCGTGACGCTTCAAGTGCCGACATCACAATTGCCCAACTCGAAGTGATCAGGTTAACGCCCGCAAGAACCCCAAGCACCCAAGTAGCGGTTGCCGGCCGCTCTCTCCTTTATCGCTCGTGGAGGTCCGCATGTGCGCCAAAGCGAATGCGTGAATAACCGCATGCCGGTTAGCCATGTCTGATATCACGCATGATGAATGACTTACGACAGCGGAAGCCGCAAAATATCTGAAGGTCTCTAGAAGCTTCGCTGTTGGGCCCGAAACATGAAAAGATTCGTTATTTATTTGCGTTCCAAACTTGCAGGGCGCAGTTCCGCCAAGGTGGATTGAAGTTGCGTCAGTTCGGCCAGTTTTAGAGATCAGACCAGCCCGCGGCACGCCAGACCACATGAAAAAGCTGACCTAGCCTTACAGGTGCAGGTGCGGAACCCCGAGATTCTGCGAGCGCAAACGCAAAGAGGATTCCCTGATGGACTATATTGGCCTTATCCTTTTCTTTGTCTTCATCTCGTTTGCCTTACAGCCAATGCTGCAAGCTCTTGCACTGGTTCGGCAGCGCGCAGGGCAAATTGCGATCATCGAAAAGGAGCGCGGCTCGCGAGTCATCACGATGATCCATCGCCAAGAAACGCGCGCTTTCTTCAGCATCCCGATCACCCGGATGATCGATCTCGAGGACGCGCAGGAAATCATCCCCGCTATTGTAGAGACGCCTTACCATGAGCCCCAGGGGCCCATGTTGCGAATTGGGCAAGTGAGCATAAGTGGGCAGAGTTTGTAGGAGAACTTGTGGCCTTTGTCACTTTTATGGGACAGCGCCTGCCGGGCCGGGTTGTCTCAGCCTGGTGATCCTGAATGCAAACCGCCGTGACAATCCTTCTGACGCTATGCGCGCTTCTTGTGCGGGCGGTATGTTCGTAACGGCCATATCATCGATCAATTCGCCTCGACGCTGCTTTTAGCCAATTTCGCCGCCGTGCATAACGCGGGCTTCATTTGCGGGGACGTCAACCACTCGAACATCCTTGTCCGCCAGAGCGGCACGGTTGCAGCTGTCGGGCACATCTGCCGAGCGGGAAGCAAAACAAACAATCGCGGCGATAGACCGGGCTGAAGGACTTGATCCGTTCTCCAGACCAGTTCCGCGCTCGCCTTTTATGCTGGACGCGGCCGAATATCACTTTCCCATGTGCCGGTTTGCCGAAAAATATCCAACTTCAGCCAACACGGACCTCGCCCTTATCATAAGGAGCCTAGCCGCAGAAGTGTGCAAGCGTGTTGCCCAGGAGTCGAGCCCACGGCCTTCAGAGCCGGAGTCTGATGCTGTATCCGCTTGAGATACGCCGCCTTTTGGTGCGAATTCTTAAAGATGCGATAGCTCGGCGTAAGCCTCTTTTAGAGCGGGAACTGCGTCTGCCGCCGCTGCGGCACAGGGCTTGCTCGACAGGTACAATTGCAGCCTTGATCGTATCTCCTTGAGGCGTCGGGCGTGGGCCGCGGACGGGAGACGGATTGTGCCTTGGCGCGGCACCGCACTTCAGGCGCCCAATCCCCCTGATGCGGGCGGCAATTTCTCATTTTAGGAAGCAGAAACACCCTAAACAGTGGAGGAGCCGTGTTCGATCACCACTGTTTTGGCCTGGTATTTTTCATTTTTTTTATTTTGCGATCCGCTTTTGGCTGCTTAGCTTTGGCTTCTTCCTCAGAACTTTCTCTACTGTTCCCAGTGATGGTTCACAAGTTTGCGCCGGTTCCCGATATAGGCCCTCGCGTTTGAAAGCCGTTGAGTATCCCTGCAGCTGGTCTGTTGGCAGCGTTTTGGTTCGTGGGCTGCCAGCAGGCGTTTGCAG
>JBAUNL010000193.1:0-3168 GCA_049579205.1 Rhodomicrobium sp.
TCGAAAGGGTTGTCAGCCAGCGCTGCGTCGCCCTGATCGAGCAGCGCGATGCGATCCGGGCTAGCACGCTCTTCCATTGGTGGCCAAAGCCAAACGAGGCGAACTAATCAACCGGATACGGTATTAGGCTTCTGTAAAATCGCAGCATATAGCCGCAGTACAGGAGTGATAATGACCTTTCATATCCCAAAGAAAACAGGTTCGGTTTCGAACCGTGGCTTTGCCTCGATGGATGCCGCAAAACAACGCGCCATCGCGTCCAAGGGTGGGCAAAGCGTACCAAACGAGAAGAGAAGCTTCAGCCAGGACCGTGTCCTTGCCGCTCAGGCGGGGCGCAAGGGCGGGCAAAACGTGAAGGCTATCACAGTCATGACGGCGTCGAAAGGGGCCGGAAACCTCGCCTGTTTGACCCTTTGGACCCGGAACGACCCCCGCCGTTTCCCGTTTCTACGTGTCGATCAAGGAGGAGATGATGCAACTTTTCAGAGCGCCTTGGCCACGAACTCGGGGTGACGGCATGGATTGCCCAGGACAGAGATCAGCTTAGCTTCCGCGCTAGCCAAGTTTTCTGGCTACACCATTCGAGAAAGAGTTTAGAGGACCGGCAGCGAACATCTACGAAAGAAAACGTATCCCTGCACAGCGCACTTCGTTCGCAAGTCCATCAAGCCCCTTCAGGCATAATGTACGCGCCGTTCAACTGAAGCAGCACGTCACGCTCTGGACGTCGAACCTCACTCATCAGTTGGGTCTGGCTCACCGGCACCACGCCCGTGATCGTTACACTTTGCGTATCAATGGTCCACGATCTGCTCAACTGGGTACACGGCAGTCGACGCCGCGTTCTCGTCCGACGCTTGGTCACGTTGCTCAAGATTGATTTGGGTCAATGGCTATTTGTCCCCCGAGCAATAGTCTCTTCCAGTAGGTCGCCAATACCGAAAAACACGGAGCGGAGCACTATGTGGTGGGCATGGGCGGCAGGCGTCATCGCAATGTACCAGAAGTGGGCGAATCGTCGCCGGTTAAGCCGGCGCAATCCTGAGCGCACCAATGCGCGCCAATCAGCGCCAGAGCTAGGAATAGATACTTCGAAACTTGATGAAATACATAGCGCCTATAAGGCGGCAGTCGAGAAATGGATAGCGGCGATCAAGGAGGAAGAGGCTCTGGCCTCAGTCAATCATACGATTACTGAAATGGATAAGTGGGAGGCGGCACATTTTAAGGAAGAGGAAATTCGCCGTGAGGTGAACGCCGCAAAAATAGCATACGAACACGGGTTGCGTGAGAGATTTTTGGCTTATGAACAGGCGCAACGCATTCCTGCCCAACCATGCAATCCAAAGGTCGAGCGCCGCGATTAGGATCAGTTTCCGTCCCGGCTATATTCGCAATCTTTCAAATCCAGCTTACGATCCGGAACCCGGTACTTGCCAAGTCCCCCTCGCTGTATGTTCGATCATGGTTTACTTCCACGCCTTAAGTAACCTCGTCCAAGATGATCAGCGTTGCTTGTAAAACCTTGACCGTTCATCAAACGGCATGCCGTCTCAGATTTTGAACGTTCACCCTTTGATACAGATCATCGGAGTTAGTTTGGCGACTTTCTTTGCGAGCACTGCTGGTTGGTTCGACCAAATCGCTGGCCATTGGGTCCGCGGGGCGCAGTTGATCCCTTCGGGGAACGAGTGTCACTTTGAGCATAAGTAGGCCGCTGCATCCCCAATAACCGGGAAAACGCCCGCGGGGGCCGAAGCGTCGAAGAAGGCACAAGGAGAAGGTGGAGCGTCGCGAGGGCGGTATGGATACCAGCCTTTGCGGGCCCCGCTTTGACACTTATCAATGCGACTGTACTTGGTCACGCTCAAAATCTAACCACAAAGCCAAAAGGCGTTGAGCTAGCGTTGCCATTATAACTTCAGCGATGATCGCAAACGTGGCTTGAACGCTCTTCCGGAGCGGGTTGTTGCACCGCAGCGGACCGAATGCAGCTGACATCAAAACCGCAGGTTTGGACCATGACAATCGAGAGCACCGCATTCGGCAGGATTACGGTCGACGGAAAGACCTATGAGCATGACGTGATCATTCGCCTTTCCGGCGAGGTGATGAAGCGGAAGAAAAGGCTGTCGAAGCAGTACTACGGCACCTCGCATGTCATCTCAAAAGATGAAGCAAAGTTTGTCTTCGAGAAGGGATGCGAGCAGCTCATTGTAGGGTCAGGGCAGATGGGCAATGTACATTTATCGCCGGAAGCAGAGGCCTACTTTGCGAAAAAGGGCTGCGAGGTGCTGCTGCTGCCGACCCCCGAGGCCATCGATATGTTCAACCGGTCGCAAGTCAGAAAGGCGGGGCTTTTTCACGTAACGTGCTGAATCCATGAAAGCCAAGGCAGCCCTGGAGGTCCGTGTCGAAAGCGAGCCCGGCCAGCCAGAAGCGATGCCGAAGCAGTTCCGGCTGAATGGGCGTAGAGTTGAGATCGTCGGAAACATCGATGTATGGCATGGGGCGAACTATCGCTACTTCAAGGCCAAAGGCAGCGACGGCAATCTCTATATATTGCGTTTCGATGAAAAGCGGGCCGAGTGGGAGTTGACTATGTTCCAGAGCCCGCAAGCGGAAGCCTTAGCAGCCGCGCTTTATACAGTAAAGTGGCAGCGGCCCGATCGATGACCAGCATGACAAAGCCTTTCGATTCTGCGGGAATTTGACCTGCTCGCCAGTCGACGCCCCGAGGGCATGACAGCGGAACGACGCTAATGCCCAAGCGTTGCCCATCTGAAAATGTATTCAGCCACTCACCTGGCACATGGGGGCGCGAAGCGCGCCGGTAACGATAGATGCCGGTGCTGGCGCGGCTTGCTAGAGGATGAGATGGCTAACCGTCAGCCAGTAGCGGGATCGCGGTCAGACTTTTCGCTCGAGCTGGAGCGTGCTTCTGTGGCGCGGCGGGAGTTGGAACGGAGTCTTCTTTATTCGGAGGAGCTGGGCATCGATCTGGGGCAGGGAACTGATGATGCCTACTTCCGCTGGTTTCTCGCTAGAGCGGTTCCCGTTTTAGTTTACGCATATCCGGCGTGACGAAAGAAGTTTAAGCACTCCACGGGCGCGAAGCCATCCAAGAGTTTGCCGATCCGGTCCCAAAGGCTTTCGACCGAACGCTCT
>JBAUNL010000194.1:0-3054 GCA_049579205.1 Rhodomicrobium sp.
TGCTGGAAAAGGGGCTGTTTCGAGAAGGATTCCTTAGCGTCGAGTATAATGATGTGAGCCTGCTTCTTGCCTGCTGCCGTGAGCGCATGCGCCATCATGGAGACCCGCTCATAGGGTCCCGGCGGGCAGCGGTAGGGCGCAGGGGGTGCAAGGACGAGGATTAGGCCGCCATCGGGGATGGAATCGAGCTGCTTCTTGAGGAGTTCGAGCTGTGCCCCGCCTTTCCAGGCATGGGGCATGCGCTGTTCCGCTTCTTTGGACCAACCGGGTACGGACGCATAATCAAGCTCGATGCCGGGCGAGAGTACAAGAAGGTCGTAAGGGATGCTGCCTCCGCCTTCTAGCACAACCTCGCGCTTCTCCCGTTCGATCATTTCGGCGGCTGCAGTGATGACCTTCACACCGGCGAGCTTCTTAATCCCGTCAAAGCTGAATTCGAGTTTGTTTCGCGGCTCGAAGCCCCCCAGATAGAGATTGGAATGAAAGCACGCCGAATATTCGGGCTGCGCCTCGATCAGGGTAATGTCGATCTTTCCGGCCGCCGAGGCAGCAAGCGCCCGCAGGACAGAGCCTCCGCCCGGCCCTCCGCCAATAATGACGCATTTAGGTTTGGATTGGGCGAGCGCTGGCCGCGAAAGGGTAGCGCCCAGACTCAACATAGCGCCGTGCGAAAGCAGTCGTCTGCGGCTCAGCATGCTACACCCCCTATAAGCAGCAACCTTTACTTGCGGATCGCCGGCGCCTCGATTTGGAAGCCTTCCGCACGCTTGGCGAGATAGAGTTCGAGACTGAGATATTCCTCCGAGCCGTAACGAAATTGTATGGCGCGAACGCCGAGCGAGCAGGCACGCACGCGGCGGTGAAGGGAGCCGAGGGTCTGCCACTCGATGCGGTAAGCGGGATAGCCGGCCGGAATCGCGCTGCTGATGACGTCGCCGCGTAAATGCCGGCCAACATTGTCCTCGTGGCATTGCGCGCAGGACAAATTGATCTGACCCTGGCGAAGATAAAACAGTTCCCGGCCTTTCTCGTAATAATGGGCTGCGGGACCGTCCGTGCGAACCTCGATCGGCATGCCGAGAGATTGTCTGGTGATGTAAGCTGTCAGCGCCAACAGCTCTTCGGATTCGTAAGGGAATGCCTCTGCGCGCACCGCTTTCTCACGGCAGGCATTGATCCGGAGTTCAAGATTGAGCAGCTTTCCGCTTGCAGGATCAATAGCGGGATAGCGGGCAGCGACGCCCTTCATGCTTGCCTTTGCATTGCCATGGCAGGATGCGCATGATTTTCCCGCGTCACCTTCGATTCTGTTCCAAAGCTCCTCACCCTCGGTGACCCAAAGCATACCCGGATTAGCCGTTTCGTCGGCTTCGCGCTCTTTAAGGTCTTCGGAGAGGAATGTGCTTGCTGATTTGAGATCTATCCCTGCAGCTTGGACAATCGCACCCGGCAGGAGGCAAAAAGTGCCGGCCACTAACAAGCGCCACTGCTTGCCCATAAACATTATGTCACCGTTAGTGTTTTGCGCTCGGTAATGACGGTTCCCTGATCCCCCGTCCAAGTGAAGACAAGTTCTCCACTTTCATTCGCGCGCAACACGATCAGCAGGTAAGGATTGGCCGCGATACCTTGATGCATCTCCATCCGGAATACCCGCACACCATTATAAGTCACCGTAAGCTGCGTAAGGATGTTGCGCGGTATCGGCTGGCCAACGCTATCGACGCGATAACCGGTTTCCATAGGATGGCGGACAAGCACCTTTATCTCGATCGCATCGCCCTTCTTGGCCTCGGAAGGCATAGACACCCGCGCTGGAGCAAGGGCCATCTTCAACCACCGTCAATGCAAGCTGCAATCGTGACCACGATCTCCTTCTCGTCGGACCAGAGCGATCCGTCGCTCATGACTGCAAGCGCGGTCACCTTCTGGGATGCGGCGAGCCGAATGTTGGTCGCAACCTTTGCCTCCGCCATCGCGGGCGTGAAGAAAAAACTGGCGATGATGGGAACTGGGTTCTTCTCGGAGATAATGTGAATCTCTTTGACGTGATCCTTTTCGGTCATGGGACTTTCGGCAGCAACGGTCGTGAAAACCGAAAGCCCATTTTCGGCAACACCGGGGATCGTCAATGTTACCCGCCCGCGCTTGACCGGCGCGTCATTCGTGATGACAGCAATGGCTTCATCCGAGGATGGTGAAGCCGCTGATGAGCTTGCGGCGCCTCCGGCCACTGCCGCAGCCGCGGCTCCTATGACCGCGCGGCGTGTCAGCACGAGTGTTGAACCATCATTGCTTCAAGCTCGCGAGATAGGCGACGACGTCCTCAAGCTGTTGTGCCGTCAAAGCGGCAGCTCCCTTATATTCCGGCGCGACATTGTTGAGATTATCAATCCTATAGTAGGGTGGCATGACCGTTTTAGCGTTCAGCAGGCTTTCGTCGATCAGACGAAGACGGATTTGCCCTTCCGATAGCCGTCCTCCAATCCCAGCAAGCGGCGGTCCGATTTCCCCCTGGAAGGGTTCGTCTTTGATCGGAAACTGGTGACAGATCAGGCAATTCCCCACTCGCCGGTCGCGAACGATTTCCTCTCCCCGCGCCGCATCGCCGGGGAGGCCAGTAAGGCCTTTCGGAACCGCATCTCCCACTACCTCGAATGATGCCAAACCTCCGCTCTCCGCATGAGCGCTTTCGGGCCCGCATGCGAATACAAGCACAATCGCCGTGACCTTCAGTGTCAGGACAGATGTTTTCGGCATTAGGGCCTGGACAGCGGCCGCTAAACGCGGCCGCCCGTTGGTTATTGCCGGTTAAGAAATCTTGAGATCGGTGTTTTTGACCGGTAAATTGCGGATGCGCTTGCCGGTGGCATTGAAGATCGCGTTCAGCACGGAGGGGGCGCCGACCGCGATCGTGGGCTCGCCCACGCCACCCCAGAACCCGCCCGAAGGCATGATTAGCGTCTCCACATCCGGCATCTCATCAATCCGGATGGCCGGATAAGTGTCGAAGTTTTCCTGCTCCACCTTGCCGTCCTTGACCGTGATCTCCTG
>JBAUNL010000195.1:0-4236 GCA_049579205.1 Rhodomicrobium sp.
CCGGCGCCTTGACCGCCGCCACCTTTAGCCCGCCGCGCAGTTTGTTAACGACCAATGTGGCCAGCGCCTCACCCTCGATGTCCTCCGCGATGATGAGCAGCGGCTTGCCAGCCTGCACCACCGCCTCCAGCAAGGGCAGCAAAGGCTGCAGCGAGGAGACCTTCTTTTCGTTGATGAGGATGAGGGCGTCCTCCAGCTCAACCACCATCTTCTCCGCGTTGGTGATGAAGTAAGGCGAGATGTAGCCACGATCGAACTGCATGCCTTCGACCACCTCGAGTTCGGTCGCAAGGGACTTGGCTTCCTCAACCGTGATAACGCCTTCCTTGCCAACTTTCTCCATCGCCTCGGCGATCATCTTGCCAATCTCGGCGTCGCCATTGGCCGAGACGGTGCCGACCTGGGCGATCTCGTCGTTGTTGGTCACCTTTTTCGATTTTGATTTGAGCTCATCGACAACCGCCTGCACGGCCAGGTCCACCCCGCGCTTCAGGTCCATCGGGTTGGCACCGGCCGCCACCGATTTTACGCCCTCTTTGACAATTGCTTGCGCAAGCACAGTCGCGGTGGTCGTTCCGTCACCCGCGACATCGGAGGTCTTGCTTGCGACCTCCTTCACCATTTGTGCCCCCATATTCTCAAACTTGTCCTCGAGTTCGACTTCCTTGGCGACAGTTACCCCATCCTTAGTGATACGAGGCGCGCCGTAGCTCTTATCCAGCACGACATTCCGGCCTTTTGGGCCGAGTGTTACCTTGACGGCATTGGCTAATATGTCGACGCCGCGTAACATGCTGTCGCGGGCGTTTTGAGAGAATCTTACGTCTTTGGCTGACATGTGGTTACTCCAAATTTTGAGGAATCGGTGGTAATGTGGCCTCCCCTAAAAGGCATCGGCACAGATTTAAGGGCAGATGTTGAAGGGGCTTTTCTCTTTCCACGGCCAGGCCACCGCGGAAGGGGGTCAACAAACTCACCCCCGGGAGCCAACTGAGGTGAAGGTGGTGAGGGCCGCGATCACGCCGCGGCGCGCATCGATGCTTTTCCCTCGATTATACCGAAAATATCGCTCTCTTTCATGATGGCCAATTCTTCGCCATCGATCTTAACTTCGGAACCAGACCACTTCCCGAACAGCACGCGGTCACCCTTCTTCACATCAAGCGGCACGAGCTTGCCGCTTTCGTCGTGGAGCCCGGGACCAACGGCGAGAACTTCGCCTTGCATCGGCTTCTCCTTCGCCGTGTCGGGAATGATAATGCCGCCAGCGGTCTTCGTGTCCTCCTCGATGCGACGCACGACGACCCGGTCGTGCAGTGGGCGAAATTTCATGGCCTCTACCTCGATGTTAAAAACGGAATTCTCTAGAGATTCTGATGGCTGAGAGCGCAAGAGCTTAATCTAGCGCAGCCGGAGCCATTGCTATTGGTAATGGGTTCTCCTGTTAGCAATATCAATGGTAGAGTGCCAAATAGGTTCTACAAATCTGCCTAGTTCAGAACACGGAAATATATTTGCGTCGAAAGTGGCAAAACACGTCCGAGGGATCGCTATTCTTCGTCCGCATGGCCATCTACACAGATGATCAAAGTTCCAGAAGCGCAAATAGGCCTTCTTGCGAAAGGCGCTGAGGGTTGGGAAAATGAGGGCGGTTCTGTTATTCCCTGGCCCGCTGGCTTTACCGTAGACGATGGCCCCCACAACAGCGACGGTTTGCTTCTTCGAGGTTGGAATGGAGCAAAGCCAGTTAAGGCGTTCATAAGCCGGCGTGTTATGGACGACTGGGTCGACCCGGGACGGTCTGCGAAAGACCGGCGCAGCCTTTTTCGGGATCAGTATAACGCGCTTGGAAAAAGCAACCTGCCCGCGATCGAGCGGCTCGTAACATCCAAATATCAGCGCGGTCCGGCATTCAACCGGCAGCACCCTTTCGTGGAGGTTTTGCTCTCCGACATCACCGAAAGTGGCGAGGTGCTAGACGTTAGCAGCCTTGAAGGCCCAACAAACCCAAAGAACCTATCGTGACAGGCACCATGAAAGCACCTTACCGTCCCCACATTTCGTATCGTGGAACCGGCGATCAGCAGCAAAGCACAGTGACGCATAAGTTCGCCGTTGGACAAAGCGTCCATCTGACCCTGCGCTCTTATCACAGCGCTGCTGCGGGCCTTTACAAAATCCGCCGTCTTGTACCGATCTCTGAAACCGACACGAACCCGCGCTATCGCATAAAAAGCGAAGCCGAAAAGCACGAGCGTGTCGCTGCTGAATACGATCTCACGCTATCAAACAGCGTCCAGCTGTTTTTGCCCGGTCAGGGACTTTAAGAATGACCCGGTTCACCTCCGAATCCGCCCTGGGTTTAAACTTTCCAAATGAGAGCCGCAGCTACGATGCTACGAGGCGCGCTATTCGCTTTTGGGGATATGACGGTGCACTCGAACGTCCATTTCTGATGACCGAGCAGGCGCTTCGGCATTTCCGTCCTGGCGTAACGCTCGATGAAGATGGGTTCCTCAGGGCGTTCGACCTTAATCGCGCGCTCATCTACGCGGCGGCCTCAAAGGTTTACGCCCGCGCGCGAAAAGGGTCTTATGAACTGGTCGCGGGCGATTTTTGAACTCTTCATGTAAAGGTTGAGCCGGCGCGTGGGTAAGATTTCTCGAAAAAGAGGCTGCCGCCGGCTCGCTGGCGCGAAATCACCAAAAGAAGATGCGTTGTGAGGGCATTCCTAAATACCTTACGCAGTTCAAACCGGCCAATTTCATCCGCGGCCCCTGCAGCGCGGCGACCGTGATGGTATTCACATTTGTTAGTTTGATCGTCGTGGGCGTGTATCACTGACGGCAGCGTTCTCGTCCGGGGCCATCTTCATCGGTTGTCCGGGCCCAATATCATGCTTTCACCCAGGCATTCACTGTCCTTGGCCCTCGCCGTTCATGAACTCGCCACCAATGCGGCGAAGTACGGAGCATTGTCCAATAACGCTGGCTACGTCGAGGTGTCATGGAGCATTGAGACCATCGATGGCGAGGCCAGGTTTCGCTTCGATTGGAAGGAAATGGATGGGCCCCCCGTTGTGAAGCCGGAACGCCGGGGATTTGGATCGCGTCTCATCGAGCAGATACTCGCGGGCGATTTCGACAAGGAGAGCCGGATCGAATACGCCCCCTCGGGCGTTCACTGTAGCGTCACGTCCTCGCTCAAGAGCCTTCAGTAATCAAACTGGCTGCCGCATGGAAAGAGCGTCCACATATGAGGGTTTTCCGTTGCCCGATCGTGCTCATCGTAGAGGACGAGCCGCTGCTCCGCATGGATGGGGCAGACATCGTCGCAGATGCGGGCTTCGAAGTGCTAACCGCCGCTAATGCGGATCAGGCGATCCTAATCTTACAGTGCCGTGATAACATTGAAGTGGTCTTTACCGACATTGATATGCCAGGTGCTATGGACGGGTTAAAGTTGGCTCGCGTCATTCGTCATAGGTGGCCGCCGGTGAAGTTCCTCTTTACGTCTGGGTATGTGATGACCCCGGAGCAAAGTATACCCACCGGGGGACTTTTTTTAAGCAAACCCTATGAGCCGTCGCGAATTGCTCAGGCGCTGCGAGAGCTTACAGCTTAAATGCGGCTTGGCTCACGACAAGCGACCCCCGTTGCTGGAAGCTTTGCTGGAATGTCCGACGCATTCATGGGTATGAATGTACAAGTTAGCGTCAAGGCTTAGATTTCATATAAAATTTCAACCCGGTAGCGTTCTGAAAAACGATCGAACGCACCTTTTGCAACAGCGACTTGAAAGCGAGAATGGACAAAAAAAACATCGACCGCGCCGCCATAGAGCGCTTGGGAAAAGCTTTGATGTTTATTTGCGGCCCAGATCATCCGACCACTATTGCTCTGCAACTCGCCACCGCGAGCGGCTCCGAGCGAGACATTAAGAATGCCCGCTCCCTATTTATGAAATTGAAACCGGGAGACCGCAAGGCAGCACTGATCATGCTCGCGGAGTGATCAATCTCGTGCCTGGTCGAAGAGTCTCCTTCGGGTCATGAGCGTAGTTCCGGCGCGGCCCTTGAACTCGAAAATGCTCGTCCGCTTTCGAAGCGTAAGCGGTACTAGATTGAAAAATCTGGCATTTCTGCTTTCGTAATGGGTTTCAGATGGCGGCCGCATCGATGCGCGGGACTTCTCCGGCCCGGCCGGCCGGCGTCTGAAAGCCCTCGAAGAAGGAAAC
>JBAUNL010000196.1:0-4065 GCA_049579205.1 Rhodomicrobium sp.
TTGTCCACATTGCGGAGGATACGGAGCCTCTTTCCACCGACCATATCCGCTCTGTTCGGCCGGCTTCGCGCGTGCTCGAGATCGCTGGCGGCCAAGCCAAAAAGCTTGGGCTTGAGGCTGGCGACACGGTTTCACTTCAGTAATAAACGCTCGCGCCGAACACTCGCCCGGGATAGCGAGACAATTGGAGGTAGGCCGGGCGCTCAGTTGGACCTTGGAGCCGAACGTCCCGTCGTTTGCTTTCGGCTAACCTCGCTTCAACTGGGAGAAATACCCCACCACAAAAACAAGAAGACCCATAAGAAGCAATGTACTTACTGACATTGGCGCAGCATTGTATCCGTAGACGGCCACATCGTTACGCCAGACGAACCACGCAGCCAGCGAGGGAACGAGCAAAATCAGGAAAGAAAGTCCTGGGCGGAACACCAGCAAAACAAGGCTGATAAAGACAGCGATCCCAAGAACAAGGGGGACGGCTTTCCTCCAGGCCGGAAACTTGAGGAGGACTTGCGGGGGTGGCGTTGGCGTCGGAGCATTTTTCGGCCGCAGCTTCGGTAGCTCCCTCCAGGCAACCTCGATGGTGTAGCCCCTATTCAGGTAAGCTTCCTCCTGAACAAGAAGCACTGCCATAAGGACACTGGCGGCAACGGCGATTAATCTTATGAGGAAGCCGCTTGACATACGCTCACCTGCCCTTGCGGTCCTGCCAACGTCCGAGGTGCCAGTCAGCATAGCGCGCAATCACGGCGTCACTAAAGGTTGAGAGCCGTTCGAGTGCGGCGCGGGCGTCGGGTGTGCCAACGCGAGCGCCCGGGTGCACATTCTCGCCACCGTGGGGTAACCATCATTGCTCGTCATGGAGGCGTGAGCGGCCTCTTCGAGTGCCGGGACGGCGTTCGCACAACGAAAGGCCGCGATGCACGCAACTACAACTTCATGTTTGGTGTGCCATGGGGCGTTAAGCAGCCTGACCAGCAGCGAACACATCTCCGCCCGAAGTTCAGCGTGCGGTTCCGAGCAAACACCGGTCCGTAGTATATTCATCGCCGCTTCCACCTCTTTGCCATCCTCGAGGTTGATCGCGGCTTCTAAACGGACCATCGCTCCGATTTGTGCAGGTGGTAGCAAACTTATCTCCTCTCCCGAAAACCTAAGTCTAACCTAGGGTTGGTGTCGAGGAGAGATAAATCGGACCTCGACGGTCGAGCTGCGGAGGCAGGATCACGCCTAATGCCGCGCTTGCGGCACGCGAGCTGCCCATGCCATGATCTTCTTGGCAGGAGGCTCCCATGCTACCCTTCGGCAAGTCCTACGAAGAGATCCGGGACCGCTTCGTCTGGCAGATTCCCGAGAACTACAATATCGGAACCGATGTCTGCGATAAGTGGGCGGAGAAGGAGCCCGAGCGGCCGGCCTTAATTTACGTCTCAGAACGCGGGGCCGAGACCGTCACATTTGGCGCTTTGCGCGATTACTCGAACGCCGCGGCTAATCTCTTCGAAAGCCTTAGCCTTGGGCGAGGCGACCGGCTTGGCATTCTCCTTCCCCAGTCGGTCGAAACCGCTATTGCGCACATCGCCGCCTTCAAGATGGGTGCGATCTCGATCCCTCTGTTCACCTTGTTCGGTGCCGAGGCTTTGGAACATCGCCTGAAGAACGCAGGCGCGAAAGCTGTTGTCACAAATGCGGAAGGCGCGGCCAAGCTCGCAGCCATTCGCGACCGCTTGCCTAGCTTGGCTCATATCTTGTCCACCGAAGAGGGTGCCCACGGAACACATAGCTTTAATGAGCTCCTCGCTAAGCAGCCTACGGCATACGAGGCTAAGATCACGCGCGCGGACGATCCGGCACTCATTATCTACACATCGGGCACGACCGGCTTGCCCAAAGGCGCGCTCCACGCCCATCGAGTCCTGCTCGGTCACCTTCCTGGGGTCGAGATGGCCTTCGATCTTTTCCCGCAAGAAGGCGACGTGATCTGGACGCCGGCGGACTGGGCTTGGATCGGCGGTCTCTTGGATGTGCTCCTGCCTGCTCTGCATCACGGAGTGCCGGTAGTTGCGCGGCGTTTCTCGAAATTCACTGGCGAAGCTGCCTTCGATCTCATCGCATCGCAGGGAATTCGTAACGCTTTCATCCCGCCGACGGCGCTAAAGATGATGCGCGCGGTTCCCGATGCCGAAAACCGCTGGCAGCTCTCTATGCGCTCCGTCGGAAGTGGCGGCGAAACCCTAGGCGCTGAGCTCCTGGGTTGGGGGCGCAAGGTCTTGGGGGTGACCATCAACGAATTTTATGGCCAGACCGAATGCAACGTCGTTGTCTCAAGTGCATCCTCTGTTATGAAGCCGCGGCCCGGATGCATGGGACCGCCTGTTCCAGGCCATATTGTGGAAATTGTTGATGAGATGGGGAAGCCATGCGCAGACGGCGAGCTCGGCGACATTGCCGTCAAACGCCCGGACCCCGTCATGTTTCTCGGCTATTGGAACAACCCGGAAGCGACCGCCTCAAAATATAGAGGCGATTGGCTCATCACCGGAGACCGGGGCGTTAGGCAGAGTGATGGCTTCCTGCAATTCGTCGGCCGCGATGACGACATCATAACCTCGGCCGGTTACCGGATCGGCCCTGGGGAGATCGAAGACTGCCTCCTTCGTCACGAAGCAGTGCAAGCGGCTGCCGTGGTCGGCAAGCCTGATCCTGCTCGCACTGAAATCGTTAAGGCCTATGTTGTACTGCGCGACGGCTTCGGCCCATCCGGAACGCTTTTGTCTGAGCTACAGGATTTCGTAAAGGTTCGGCTCGCTGCCCACGAATATCCGCGCGAAATCGAGTTCGTGGCGGGCCTTCCGATGACCACGACCGGGAAAATCATTCGCCGCGAATTGCGGGCCAGGGCCAAAGCAGAGGCTGAGGGACAGGCGCCCAATCCCGCGGAAGGCTACTCCTCAGGCCCCTAATTACGTACAATCCTTTTCTTTGGAACCGATTGAAAGAGCGCGCCGGCCGCAATTAGTACAACTTTGCCAAAGTATCGAAAGAACAGCAGGAACCAGGCCAATGGTATTTGCCGCCACTTCAAATGCAACACACAGTATATTGTAGGAGACGCATGTTCAAAGACTAAGACTATGCGGTAACATCGATAACAGTCAGCGCTAGCGTCACTAGCTTTTCAAAAAGCGTCCAAGCTGATTTGGCTGAATTTACAGGATTTGTGTAAAGTTATATCTGCCAGCTTATCGGCAGTTTGGAACAGTGAATACTAGGAAGTGTTTGGATTCCGGGCGCGCGGCTACGAAGCTTGCGAGCGCGGAGCTATTTGTCATCGGCTGCAGAAATCTCCGCCCCGGGAAGGGATTGCTCCTAAAGACCGGCCAATAGCGCCCGGAACTGGCAACGGCATCTCGCGACTTGCTCGCAGGTGCTCTGTCCAGCTCAAGGATAAGCCGGGTGCTGCCAATAGGCTAAAAGGAATGGAGGACATACCATGTCTATGACCCGAACTGAAACTCGTATTGATGAAACCGCCGCTTTTGGCGGCTTCGCCGACGCTGTGGGGGGGATTGCGACTGTGGTTCTTGCCATCATAGGGTTGGCGCACTCGTCCCCCGAAATGTTGGCCGCTATAGCCACTATCGTCTTCGGCGCAGCCCTTCTCATTCAGGGGGGAACCATGCTGACCGAATATGCCAGGATTATCTTTCCACAAGGCGCGGTCGAAACAGGTGTTGGCCAATTCGCAGGCGGCAGCTTGTCTGCTGTTTTTCTCGCGGGATCTGCCGGCATCATCCTGGGTATTCTCGCTATCTTAGGAATCAATGCGGGCGTCCTGATCTCGGCAGCGGTTATTGCCTTTGGAGTCGCTCTCGTATTGAGCAGCAGTTCCATATGGCAACTCCATCGTGCAAAGCGTGCAGCGCTTGCGAGCGGCGAGGGAGTCGAAGCCTCTGCAGGCGAGATTTTGGCGAACGAAATGGCAGTTGGTTCAGCAGGTGTGCAAGCGCTGGCCGGGTTAGCAGCGATCATACTTGGTATTCTTGCTATAGTAGGGAACCATAC
>JBAUNL010000197.1:0-4774 GCA_049579205.1 Rhodomicrobium sp.
CCTCTACACCTGGTCCACGCCAAACGGGCGCAAGGTCTCTATCATGCTGGAGGAGACAGGGCTCTCCTACACGGTTCATAGTATTGACATCACTAAAAATGAGCAGTTCGAACCGAACTTTTTGAAAATCAGCCCCAACAATAGAATTCCCGCCATCATCGATCGCAGCAACGGCCAAACTCTCTTTGAGTCGGGCGCAATTCTGATGTACCTCGCCGAGAAGACGGGCAAGTTTTGGCCAAAGAGCGGGGAAGCCCACTGGCAAACCATCGAATGGCTCATGTGGCAGATGGGGGGCGTTGGCCCCATGCTCGGACAGGTCCATCACTTCGTGAAATTCAATCGCGGCAAAGCACCCTACGCGGAGGAGCGCTACTCAAAGGAAGCGCACCGCCTTTACGGCGTGCTCGAGCGCCGGCTTGCCGTGATAGAATACGTTGCCGGTGAGTACACGATCGCCGATATGGCGACCTGGCCTTGGATTTCACGCTTCGAATATCAAGAAATTGATTTAAACGCCTATCCCAACGTCGCGCGGTGGTATCGTCAGATCGCTGCCCGCCCCGCTGTCCAGAAGGGCTACAACGTCCCAGTGCCGCAACCTGCCATCCCGATGCCGTAAGCACAGCAAAGGGCATCTACTCAACCTGTTTCACCTCGCGCGGTCATTAGGCGGAGCTAAAAGCGGACGGGCGCATTAACACCGCTCGCGAAGCCTTCCGAGTCTCAGTTGGGTCGGGAGCGGAACTGCCGGTTTTATTGAGACGGCATATCCGTGGAGTCGGCTAATGGATCTATAAGCGGAAACAGATGGATAAGACGCCACATGCCTGCGTTTGACCCAGAACAGACGCAGGTGCTTGGTATCGAGCAGCCGCTCTGTCGTGTCTCTCAAACAGCGCAATTATTGCTAGTCCGATTTCTCAGCCGGGAGGAACTAAAAAGCGGCACATCGAGCCGTAGCCAAAAATACTTCCAGGCGGCGATGTTGCGGGCATAGACGCTGGCAGTGTAATAGGCCGTGACTGCGGCATTTCCGAAATCATAGCCGAGAACCGGCCGAGCCCGTTGCCATTGCCGCCGGGAACGGCCGCGACGGGGATGCCGTTGATGGTGTCCCTTGTGAATTGCACCGTCAAAGTGACGCCAAGGCCTGCTTTGAAGCTTCCACTTGCGAAGCACCGTATAGTCCATGATGAACAGATCACCGGCTTTGTAGCCCCAGGATGCTTGTGATTGGCTCCACGATCAAATGCAGTGACCAACTTTGTGTCTGAGCAGCGCGGCTGCTGGCTCTATTTCTTGTGCTGCAACCCAAGGGTTGTGTGCAGCCAGTCGAAGATCGTCTGGTGAAGTAGGCGCATTGCGCCCATATGACAGTGCTCGCCGGCGCCTTCGGCGTTCCGCATTACAATATGTTTGTGCGGAGCCTTCAGTTCCGCCGCGAGTTTCCCTGCCTGTCCCTTGAACACAAAGTCGCTCTCTCCCTCAAGTATCAGAGCGGGAGACTTGATCTTGTGCATGTGCTCCCTGGTGAGCGCGAATTGTTCGCTCTTGCGGAGGTATTCCGGTTCATTCGAGGTGCCGTATACCCACACACCGTTTTGCAGAGCCCACCGCGCATAGGTGTCGTGCTGCTTGATCCATTCAAGCACAGGGATTGCTTGTTCATCGCGACCGCTCTTGATCCACTCGACAAGGAATTCGGGAAGTGGAGGATACGTCGCGAAGAAGCTCGTCACGCCATCATCGAGCACGAGGGCTGCGGGACGGTGGTCGAAGGCTGCGGTGCGGGCGCACAGATATCCGCCCATGCTGTAGCCAAACAGCACGATCTTGGATCTGTCGATTTCCGGGCGTGTCTCGGCATAGTCCATGACAGGGCCGAGGACTGCTTCCCAGTCGGGGCGGAATGGCACCTTCTTCTCGCGGATCATGCGGCCGGTGCCGGGGCCGTCGTACAAGATCACATTGAAACTACGCCGTAGCGCTGCCGCGCCGATGACGTAGTAGCCCTCCTCGGTTGTTGAGTCGAATCCGTTGGTGTAGATGAGGGTGGGCCGAGGCTTGCCGCTGTCGTCCGCGAGGAGCAGGTAGCCAGGGAGCTTGTCCTTGCCGTAGGGGATAGAGATTTCTTCAAAGGGTCCATCCAGCAGCTTACCCGCCTTCAAGAACGTCTCGCGAGAAAGACCAAACAGTTCGGGGACGTGTGGATCGTTGACCGGATCCTTGCGGCGGTAAAACTCGGCGCTGCGGTAGTAGGCTGAAGCGCGCAGAAATGCCTCGCGTGCGCTGACCTTGTCCCCGTGCTCAAGCGAGTACTTAGCGCGTTCATGCACCCGGTCTGCAGTCGACCTCCACTCGCGCATCCATGATTCTTCATCACCCTCCGGAATCGCAGCGCAAGTTAGGAGTACCTCGCTTAGGTCGGCGCCGTTGTCGACTGCGAATCCAGCCGCGCGCAGCGTCTCGAACTTGAAGGATGTGTCCTTGAACAAAAATTCCACGATAAAACTCCTCTCCTCCTGCCCGTACTGGGGCAATGGCTTAAAATAGATTCCCGATAACTCCTTGCTACTCAGTTATTTTGACAACAAGAATTATTAGAAATTTTTTAAGTTTAGATGCTCCGTGCTTTTCCAGAAATTTCAAGCTTTGCCCGAATTAACAAGGCTTTGAAATTAGCTAGAGAATCTAGCTTGACTTCCGCTTTGGTCGCGCAAACGCTTTATCTACCCTCACGTAGGAACCCACCCGAATGACGAAAGTAATTCCCTCAGACAAGCGCCGAGCCTTGATCATAGGCGGGTCGCTCGCCGGGCTGTTCGCGGGCAATCTGCTGCGCCAGATCGGCTGGGACGTCGAGATATTCGAGCGCTCCGCCAGTGATCTCGACAGTCGAGGTGGCGGCATTGTGCTTCAGCCCGAGGTGGTCGAAGTCTTCCGGCGAGCCGGCGTGGACATCCGAGCCGTCGATCTCGGCGTTCAGTCCCGGTACCGGACCGTTTTCCGGCCAGATGGGTCGATCCAATACAAGCATTTCGCACCACAAACTCAGACTTCATGGTCGCTCGTCTACACGACTCTTAAAGCAGCCTTCGGCGAGCGGCACTATCATCAAGCAAAAACGCTGGTGAGGGTCGATCAGGACCCCGGGGCGGGGACGGTGACGGCGCAATTGGAGGACGGGACATGGGAGACGGGTGATCTTCTGGTCGGCGCCGACGGAGGAAATTCAACCGTGCGGGCTCAGTTCTGGCCGATGATGCTGCCAACATATGCCGGATATCTTGCATGGCGCGGCCTTATCCCGGAAGACGAGATGCCGCCCGCGGCGCGGGAGATGCTTCATGGAGACTTCGGATTCGCCAACAACAAGGGCTCCCACATCCTTGGGTATCTAGTCCCGGGCGAGCATAACGACGTCCGTCCTGGCCACCGGCTCTACAACTGGGTTTGGTACCGGGTGGCGGACGAACGCATGCTTGGCGAGATCATGACCGATCTTAACGGTCATCCGCGCGCCTACGCGATCCCCGAAGGTTTGTTGGCTGACCGCTGGGTCGAGTTTCTCCATAGCGATGCGGAGGACTTGCTTCCGTTTCCGTTTCGCAAGGTTGTCCAGGCGACAACGCAGCCGTTCGCGCAGGCGATCCGCGATCTCGCTTCGGACCGTATGGTCCTCGAGCGTGCCCTCATCATCGGTGATGCTTCTGCGATTCCACGACCCCACACCGCCGCGAGTACGTCCAAGGCCGCCGCTAATGCGCTTGCGCTGGCGGAGGAACTGCAGGCCTTCCCCAACGACGTTCCCGCGGCGCTCGCACGCTGGGAGCCGCCGCAAGTCGCGCTCGGCAAGTACCTTCGCCAGCAGGGAACTCAAATGGGCGATGACTTACTCTTCCACGGAGCGCTGATCTCAAAAACTGGGTGACCGGCGCCACTACGCGGTGCGTGATAGTACAGCAAGTGCACGTGGCTTTGGCATCCCGCGTTTCTATGAAACATGGCTGGTTTAACCTATAGGGATACTTGAGAGTTTCCCTACCTTCAGTCCAATAAGCTGACTGCGCCTCACGGGGCGTTCCATCATCGCCAGAAGTTACTAAGGGCAAGGTCGAGCACCTCGTCGGTTCGGCCATTCATCACCGCCTTGACCATGTAGAGAGTGAAACCCTTCGCCATTTCGGTGGTGACCTTAGGCGGAATCGCGAGTTCCTGGCGGTTCACCACCGCGTCAACAAGCACTGGCCCATTATGGGAAAGCGCAGCCGAGATTCCTGATTCCACGTCTCCGCTATCTTCGATCCGGATCCCTTTGATGCCTACGGCTTCGGCCATGGCGCGAAGTTCGGATTCCTGAATTCGGTCCCGAAATCGAGAAAGCCCGTCGACTTCTCTGCGCGACGGCGTTCCCCTTCTCCGCCAGCGCACGATAGAGCGCCAAAGCGGTCGCGTAATCGCCCCGCTCATTCGCTGCCGCAGCGTCCTCGAACGTGCCTGCGGCTACGGGTGCAGCGAAGCTCAACATCAGAATGGTCGCGATGATTGCGATGAACGCGCTGGACATGCTGATCATCCACCGCGCTTCATGCGAATCCATTCCCGAGAGGAGGCCAGGTTGAGAACAATGCTAGTGAATACGGAATATCGCTGATTATCTGGCCAACGAGCTTGACTACGTGGAAGGGCTCATCAGCCGCCTGCCATGATCTGGAAGCCGTTTGCGAAGCTGTTCGCTGTAGAGCGGCGCAACCTCGATTTGGTAATACGT
>JBAUNL010000198.1:0-10323 GCA_049579205.1 Rhodomicrobium sp.
GTACGGGAGACTATTTCTTTGTGCATGCCGGGGTCAAGCCAGGGGTTGGGCTCGGTCGCCAAAAGCCAGACGACATGCTCCGGATAGGGGACGAGTTCCTGAACTGGCCTCACCATTTTGGCGCCATCATCGTTCATGGTCATTCACCGGTACTTGCGCCCGAAGAGCTGCATAATAGGATTGGTATCGACACCGGTGCGTTTTGGACAGGCAAGCTGACGGCTGTGGGGCTTGAAGGATCGCGCCGGTGGTTCTTATCGACCTAACCGAGGCCGGGGCTTGGCGATACCACAAAAGATGCTCTTTGAGTTGCCTACGAAATTTCAGAATTTGACCCCAGATCTGAAATGTCCCCAACTTTTTTTTAAATCAGCCGATCATTTGGGACGTGTCCGGTACATCGCGGCACCGGAACAAGTCATTACTGCCTCGCCGTGTTGGTTTACCATGGTGATGTCCATGGATATAATTCCACAGCCTGGGCGGGACCGAGACAGCCTTGCCGACGTGATTGTTAGGCGGCATCGAAGAGCATCCCCGGGCCTCACCGGTTTAAGCCAGCGGATCTGGTCCATGCCAGGCGAGCCCAAGCTCGCGCGCTGCGATATTAGGCCATCAACAAGCATGCGCGTCATGACGGCGCAGACATGCCAGCCGCTGGCCGTCAAACTGCCAAAGGGCGAAGCCGCGCCAATCGCAGGGTCTGTGTGGAAGGGCTGCGGATCGTAGCGCCGGCCGAAGTCGAGAATTTCGGCCTCGTCCATGACGATGGGCCCCAACTCGTAGACGGCGCCGGCGGCGTAATCTTCGAACCAGCGCTCGTCTTTATTTTCCGCACACGGCATGTTGCTGCCCCCTCTTCGCCTGGGAGGATAGAGGAGGATATTCTTAACTTCTGTGCGGAAGAGCACGTCTGGACGTACCCCACCGTCACCGCCTTATGACAATTATCCACTACCCATTTCTCGAAAAAGTTGAGTTGTGTGAGAAAAATCACAGCGAAGAGCATGAGTTCTGCCACATGTGAACCAACCCGCATACTGCAGATGAGAATGGAAAGCACCGAGGCCGAGAAACAGATCATCGTTGAGTTTGATAACTGGATTCGCAGCAAGAGTTTGGTTGAGCTGGTCCTGAGCAGATCCAGGGCGAGGAAGGACGATGCGTTTGAGTTTTATAGCTGGCTGCAGAAGGAGCGGCCGGATCTACTGACCTTTGAGGATGACGGCGACCGGTGGCCGACTGTGCACTGGTGGCTGATCTATGCGCGCAGGGTTTTGGGTTAAGATGCTGCACGCTAAGTTACAACCGAGCTTTCGTTGCCTGCTCACCACAGCCCACGTAGAAAGGTAGCTCATTACAAATCAGCCTCTTTCCCGGTGAGAAAATCGATTTGTTATGCTTCACCTGGGCCAAAATTTATGACCTGTGAGGAGACGGCCGACGTGGCAGCTGGCCGGATTTTTAAAATTTCTTTTTGCCGTTGGGGCTATCGGGGCATGGTGGCTTTTCTGCGCGATGTGGTGGGACCTTGACTTAAAACTCCCGGCTATGGCAGCGTTCATCCTCATCTCCGCTCGCCTTTTCAATCTCGCCATCAGCATAAAACACGGAAAGCCAGATCGCAAACGGCGCGCATTCTGAAGACCAATAAGCAATCGAGGCAGTCGTTTCGGCTCGCGGAAGTTTAAGTTCGCACATTGAGGCCGCTCGCCCAGAGAGGCTGAAGCGGCTTCGGCACTTCTCAGTGCTCGAAGGTTACTGGCCGTGCAACGGATATATTATTTACTGCGAGCTAAGGAGACGCGGGTTCTTGCCCAGGTCACTGATGAGCAGCGCAGAGGTGTTTTCGCAGCCAGCCGGCGATTTGTAAAATGACCCATAAATTCTCTCTCTATCATCCCTCGCTCGCCCAGATTGGAAGGCACTTTTATTGGACGCTTGAGGACCGCAGTATTGCCGGAAGGCTCGGTGACAAGGCCGATACACGCATTGCAGATGGATTCACCAAAACCAGACAGAAAGCGGTCGAAGCGCTCCGTAAAGCCATCGAGCGCGTCGATCCTGGTTCAAAGTCTTACCGGGAAGGCACGACTTTTTCTCAATATGATAAACTCTGCATTGAAACAGCGGGCTCAGTGACTTACGGCGCGAGCGAGGAAGCCAAATCATTCGCCCAAAATCCTGAAAGAGGGCTGAGTTGGGCGCGCGCTGAGAGTACGGCGGCTCACGACGCCAGCCGGCTCTACAAAAAACACCACGCCGGAAAAACAGGGCCAAAGGCTAAGCCCGAGTATTTAGAGCTTTTGGGGCTGGGACCCGCCTTTACACGCGCGGAGGTAATAGCAGCGTTCCGCGCCAAATCCAAGGAACACCATCCTGATCGTGGCGGAGATTCCGAAATCTTCCGCCGGCTCGTCCAGGCGAGGAATCGCGCATTGAAGCGGGCGTCGCTAGGTTCGAAATGAGGTAGGAACATGTGACAGAGCCTCGCTGGAGCACTTGAGCCCTATCGAGTCAGTTCGAGCGGCCAACCAGCAGAAGTCGAAACATCTCAGCAATGATCATTGAGATTGGAGCTGTTGCGGCTGTCACCGGAGGGATCATCGGTGCAATCTCGATCCGGCGCGCGCGGCATTATGAGAGGCTAGCAACCTATCTGGACGAGGTAAAAGACACTTCGCGTAGCCCGGCCACGGATCTTTCCCGGCATCCGGTGCCATCTTTCGCCAACCGGGTCACGGCGGTTTCCGATTTCCTTGGCGCTGAGCAGTTTGCGAACCTGCAGCGCGAAGTCGAGGCGCTTACGGGAGCGGAGCGCAGCTATGTGCCCAGCCACAAGAAGGGCGCCGCCATTGCCTACGAAACCCTCATTGAGCACGCCCCGGGCGTGACGGCGTTTTACCATTCCGAGGCCATGGCCACCTACATTTCGCGCATTACCGGCGTTGCTGTCCGCCCGACCCCGCTTAACGATCAGAATTCCCTTTCGATCCTGATCTACGAGCGTCCAGGCGACCACATCGGCTGGCATTACGATCACAATTTCTACCGCGGCCGTCACTTCACGGTGCTGCTGCCAGTGGTGAATCGCGGCAACGCGGCGGACGGGCTTTCGCATGCACGGCTCAGGGCCATGATCGGCGATGCCGAGGCCGAGCTGCAAACACCGCCCAACACGCTCATCATATTCGAGGGCGCCAAGGTGATGCACAAGGCCACACCGCTGGCACGCGGTGAGCGGCGAGTTCTGATCAGTATGACCTATTGCGCCGATGCCCATGCTAACCTCGCCCAGGCAATCGCCCGGCGCTTAAAGGACACCGCCTATTTCGGGGTGCGAGCGTTGTGGACTTAAATTAGGCGCTTAAGTCCAATGGTCACGCTTCTTTCTGGCGGAGTGCACCCCCAAGTTCAGATAGCTGCTTCCTGCATACTCTCCTCTTGGCCCATTTTGGTCATTTCTCGCGGTTGCAGCAATTCCTTCTGCTATCTGGCGATGAGACGCGATAATGGCCTATGAAATCGAGCGCAAGTTTCTCGTTCGAGATGAAAGCTGGCGCGAAAAGGCCGGCAAGCCAGCCCTGATCCTGCAGGCCTATCTCGCGCGGACCGGCACGATAACCCTTCGCGTTCGTATCAAGGACAGCATTCGAGCGACGTTGACTGCAAAGTCGGCCGCAGCAGAACTCCGGCGGATGGAATTTGAGTATGCGATCCCGCTTGCGGATGCGACAGCCTTGCTCTGCTTCCGGGAGGGTGCAGTCGTTGAAAAGCTCAGATATAGGCTGCCCCAGCGCCGCCTGACATGGGAGGTAGACGTCTTCCGGGGCGAGAACGAGGGATTGGTCATCGCCGAAATCGAGCTTCCGCACGAAGGTACGGTTTTTGACAGGCCACCTTGGCTCGGACGGGAAATCACCTCGGACAGAAAGTATTCGAACGCTAGCTTGGCGATGAAACCGTTCCAAACCTGGTCAGACGCGCCAAAAACTTAAGGCAAGACTCATTCTTAAGTTGTCATTTCCCGGCCGGTCCAGTTGTTGCGGCGCTTACTTTTTGTCTTTGCCGCCGCGGGCGGCCGGCACCGCGATGCGCCGCTACCGAGTGGGGACCGCTTGCCGGAGTAACGCCGCCAGTCGCTGCTTGCTGGGCCGGGAGGTGGGAAGATTCTGCGATGACCCCGTAATCGTTTTTGCCTTCATCTTTTTATGATAAAGAATTGGCCGTGATAGAGTTAACACGATACTCAAAGAGATTTTATGTCTAAAGTTAGCGAACCACCGTCTAAACCATCTAAAGACGAGATTGATGACGCCTTTTGGGGTGTATTTATGCCTCGTCGGCAAGGAAAACAGATAGAGGCTTTAAAGGCATTTGCAGATCTCGTAGAGAGATCAGATGTTCATGATTCCTATAAAGCACACTGTCTCACTCACGCTGCTCGTCTAGCGGCACGAAGCGATCGTTTAGACCCGCACGCAGAACTCCGCGCAAATGCAGAAGAATATGCCGGTAAGGCAATAATGCTGGCAACAAAGGACGGTCAGCTGCCAATAGAAGACGGCCTGTCAAGAACTGATCTGAACTATCTCAGACGTTTTGAACTTGGTGGGCTTAAATCTTAAACCTCGCTCCGACCTCGTTGCTCGCTTGCATCGAGCCCCGCCGCTTTCGGCAGGATGAGCGCGGCGTTGTTCTTGTCCTATTCCTGGCGCTGATTCTTCCCTTGCTTTTTCCAGCAGCGTCTTGATGATTACGGCATTGACGATGGGCTTCACGTGGCCATCCGCGCTTTGGAAAGCGGGTGGAACGAGCTCGGCCTTAAAGCTGTCATGGAGGGCGAGGGCAAGGTTTGGCCGCCGTGAGGTAGGGAAGATGCAACGGATCATGATCTCACTTCCGTCCGGCGTGCATTTAGCCCTTGCTGCGCTGCGGTTCGATATCGAGACCATCCCGGAAACTGCTGCAGCCATGACTGCGCATTCGGACATTGTCAGGCAAATTGCTGAGCTCGAACGGCGGCTCGATGCGCTTGAGGAGGAGCGCACGCAGCTTGCACGCGCCTGACAGAACTCATGAGGTGTCGATCCAGATCGTTCTTACAGTGCGCGACGTGGCGGCCGAGCGAAGCCGTGCGATAGCGCTCGAGGGCTGACATCACTTCGAGTTGCACGAGGCTCGTTTACGGATCGAATAAGGGTTCATTACCGCTGTGCGGCCAATCCATTAATGCGATCGGCAAGAGACATAAGCCGGTCAAGAATGGAGGGCAGCAGGCTCATGCATTCTTCGACATTCGATGCAGTGATAAGGTCCCAGCAAATCGGGTTGCTTACGCCATGGCCATCCCATAAATGGTCATAAGCTAGGCGACTGACTATGGGGATGAAATCTCTCGGCCCCAGGGGACCAAAACATTTAACGAGATCGATATCCATCCAATCTTGGAATCCATAATCCATCTGCCGGATATTTCCAGGATTAAGGTCTACAAGAAGTTTTCCTGCCAAGGCATTCTTAATGTGGGTAAAATACAGAACATCCGAACGCCCCGGCGGTAACCCCTTTAGATGCTCGAAGCCAGCACGAGCCAGGTTCTCGATTGCCAGCTTTTTAATTAAGCTCTTCTTCGGCCGCTCACCGTACCAGTCGCTGTTCGGGTATAAGGGCCTCCGGGAGAGGAACCTCCCCAAAACAGGATGAGCCTTCTTTTCCCTCGCGACTTCATGAGACCATTGGATCGTCGAATAATGCGCTAGCGCGTCGAGTAAGGTGTCTCTTTCTACATCATTCAACCGCGAAAAATATTCCGGCACACTGGCCGTCTCGGAATTCGGGAAGCGCCGCAGCAGCCGAAAGCCAGCGGCAGCTTCCGCCGCCAAATCTTCCCGGATAATTGAAGCAATCTGCGCGGGTAATACTTCCGGCATACTCTGCAACGGCCTGCTTAAGCATAGGCATTAGTCATAAGAGTAGCCTGCGAAGTAAATTTCCGATGGTTCATCACTTTTGTAAGCAATTACAAAAATGCCTTGACCTCGTTCAATGCTTTCAAATAAATCGTCATTCGACTCAATTTGCTTCCGTGTTGGCTTTATTGTTGAAAAGAGAGCCATCAGTTCATCTTCGTCAAGGGGGGAGATGGCTCCGAAATCTGGTTTTTCGGCGATCCGATCTATATCAAGGATTGATCGAGTACCGTCAGCGCCTGCGGCGATTTGAGCGGCGCGAATGGAAGCATGCTTGCATCCGGGTACATGGCCAGGATTGACCGGAAACCTGGGAAATCGCTCCGCGGGGTTGTATCGACCGGCTTTGAACTCTTGTTCACGGAGATCGTGTAGGCACTTATTTAAATCCTTCTCATAAGAAACAAAATAAAACCAAGGGTGCCCGCCCATGTTCTACCTCCGGATATCTTTATACTTATCGAGTTAAAGTATATTCATACAATGCACGAGGCTTCGCCACATCCTGGTGATATATTTTGTCGAGAGTGGGGCTGAGCGCTTGTACCATATTCCTAAGGCTGCTCCTGGCCTCACTTTGCCAAAACCTGCGAATTTTAGCTTGGTCCACAACTGAGGGATAAACGGACCCATTGCCATTGAAATCGCAAGTGAAATTCCGTCCCTGCCGAGTAGGTCCAGGGAATTTCACCCCGAGGTCCCTCACAGAACCGGACTTGACGCTCTCGCATCATCCGGCTCGTGCCATCGATCGAAGGCTGCTGCCTTCCGTTGCATTCCGTGGGCTCCTCCCGGTTTCACCGGTTGGCCCAGCTCAGCGCCGATGACCCGCCCCTTTCGCTCCACTCCCATTACAGGACCTTTTTTGCTATTACGAGGCAGTCCGCCCCTCTCCGCCGCATCGGTACTTTCGGCCTCGCGGTTTTAGCCGCTTGCGCCTTTTCCCTTGGCATCGCCGGCAAAAAAGGTTCTCACGTTCCGTATTGGAGCCTGGTTGAGCTTCGCCCCCGTCTACATGCCGGATGCCGCCCGGACCGTATCAGGACATCCTCCGAGCTTGTCCCGGAGGACGGGTCACACCCGGTTTTGACATCGCCTCAACCGCTTTCGACGCTTCTGCAGCGGTTCGCTTGCGCTCTCCTCTCCCGGCCGGGCCCGCTGGGATCATTGTCCCCGGCGTTTTCGCAATGCTCACGACCGTAGCTTTCGACCAAAGCGGCTCGCGGTGGCTTGCGATCAGCGACTTGATCGCCGAACCCAAAGGGCCTCCCTTCAGCTCTCATACAGTTGCGCGATGCCGTTTGGACCGGCAACGCTCGTGACACAAGACCCGATGCAGAAATGTGTTTTGGAGATTGCGATTATGCACTTTTGCGGCGAAAAAGTCACGCGGCCGAAGCTTTTCCGCCTATGGCTTTAATTACACATGCTAGGTGCTGTATTAACAAAGAGCAGTAGTATCTCAAATACCAAGCGACAGTATACACGCGCAGATTGCACATAAACCCTCATTCGCAGCTAAAAATAAACTGTGCCAGGTTGGGTAATGATGAAATTTCGCTATGCGTTGGTCTTGGTAGTAGGCGCAGCTCTGCAACCTGGGCCTTTGAGCGAGCTGGCTTCCGCGGCGGATTTGCCCGAAGCGCCACCTAGCGTTAGCCTAAAGGACAGTCCCGTCTGGTTCCCGCCCCTTTGGCAGGGATTCTATTTTGGCGGGCACTTAGGCGGCGTGTGGGGCACTATCGGCGTGTATGACAACTTCACCTACGTGGGAGACCCCACATTCAATGGCAGCCTTAGCGGTACAGGCTTTATCGGCGGCGCGCAGGCTGGATACAACTGGCAGCGCGGCCACTTCCTGTTCGGCCTGGAAGGCGATGTGGGCTATCTCGGTATCTCGGCAAACAAATCGCAGAGCTTCACCCCCGGCTCTTGCACCGGTTACTACAGTGCGGCGCCATTCAGTGTCCCATATGCAGGGCAAATTTGCGCAGTGAACGCGAAATATTCCAGCTCCAGCGATTTGTATGGCGACCTTACCGGCCGCCTCGGCTACTCGATGGACCGCGCACTCTTTTACGTGAAGGGCGGCGCCGCACTCTTGAACGCAGATTTCAACGCAAATTATTCCGGCCAGAGCTGCAAGACGCTCGGTATCTGCGGTAACGGGGGACCCTCAACGTTCAATTTCGGCCGCAGCGACGCGCTTGCGGGGTGGACCGCCGGAGCGGGTGCCGAATATGCTTTGAACCCCTCTTGGTCTCTCAAAGCCGAATACCAGCACTTCGATTTCGGAAGCATGTCATATTCGTATAGTGGCTGTGTTTCTCTTGGGGGTACTTGTCCAGCTGGCAATTCTCTTCCTGGTCATTTCACGTCCACTATCAACGGCAAGACTGATGTTTCGTTCACCGCCGATGCCGTCACGCTGGGCGTTAGCTATTATCTTAACAGCGAAGCCGAGCTGAAGTAGCAGAGAACAACACAATCCAAACAGGCGTATGAGGAGACGCTGTGTCTCCAACCCGATTGCTATTCGGATCAGATAATGGACAGGATGTTGTAATGGCGACTGAGTTTATGCGTGGGGCTCGCCGCTTTCGGAAGGATGAGCGCGGCGTAGCGCTTGTCCTATTCCTGGTGCTGATCCTTCCTTTGCTTTTCCTCATCGCGGTGGCCATCGATTTCAGCCAGTTTCTCGTTATGAAACGTCAGTTGACCGGGGCCGTCGACGCCGCCGCGCTTAATCTGGGCACGCTGGGCTCGGATCTTTCCGATGACCAAGCCTTGGCGGATGCGCAAGCCTTTGTGCTGGCTAATTTTCCGGCGGCCAGCTCGATCGGAACCCTCGGAACTGTTCAGGTCCTGCGTCCGGACAATAACACCACCCGGGTAGTGGCAACTGCGACTATGAATACGACCTTTCTAAAGCTCATGGGCTACGGAACTCTGAACGTAACCGTCTCTGCGGAAAGCTATCGCAGCTACAAATATTTAGAGCTAGCCCTTGTTCTCGATAACACCGGCTCCATGGCGGAATACGCAGGCAATGACACCAAGATCGACGCTCTGAAGCAGGCATCAACCACCCTTATCAATACGTTGTTTGGCTCCAGCGATACGTCGCAGCATGTCAAGATTGGTCTGGTGCCCTTCACTGCGGCGGTCAATCTCGGCAACGCATCCAGGCCTTGGTGGATCGATCAGCAAGATAGCTCTCCGCTCAATACCGAAAATCTGAACCTGCCAACCGCCTGGGGCACGCCTCCCCCCGCCCAATCGCCGCTCTTCTATCTCTTTGATCATCTCGCAAACGCATCCTGGCAGGGCTGCGTGCGCCAGCGGCCTGAGCCCTATGATGTGCAAGATACACCCCCAGATCTCTCCAGTCCCAACACGCTTTTCGTTCCCCTTTTGGCGCCAGATGAGCCCGATGGCTTTTCCAACAGTTACCTGGCCGATGGGACGTTTCCGCCAAATACACCCCAGCAAACAATTCAGCGCGACACGGCAAAATACAATAATGGCAATGTTTCCGGAGGGACCCCGAACCATTACTGCCCGGTCCAGCCTCTTCAGACCTTGACGAACGACAAGACCAATATCCTGAGCGCGATTAACGCGATGACGCCTGGCGGGAACACCGTGCTTCCGGCGGGATTGATGTGGGGCTGGCATGTGATATCGCCGAACCTGCCATTTGCCTTGGGCGCGGCCTATGATGACGCGACGACCCTAAAAGTCATCGTGCTCGTGACCGATGGCCAAGATAGCGTCTCCGGAGGATGTTGCGGGTTTAATGCCTCGAGCTATAGCGCCTATGGTTACGCCGGAGCCGGCGGGCATCTCGGCACAAATCTTGGCTCTGGCGGTCCCGAGAGCGTTCTCGATCAGAAATTCGCCACTCTTTGCAGCAATATCAAAGCCGATCTCGGCAATGGGAGCAATCCGATCATCATTTACACGATTGCCCTTGGCGCCGGCGTCGGCACCCAGGGTGCAAACCTCTTACAAAATTGCGCAAGCGATAGCTCGAAATATTTCAACTCGCCAACCTCAAGCGACCTTATAACTGCCTTTCAAACCATCGCCCAGGAATTGAACCAGCTCAGGCTGTCTAAGTGATTGCGAGCGCAGATCGCGCAGGAAGGCCGATTTCGAGTGATGTGTCGATTGTTGTCCCGCCGTTGCCCAAAAGCAGCACTTAAGGCGATTCCGCTTCTGATACCGTCGAGCCTAAGCATTGATCTGCGGAATCCAGGGGTAGGAGCATAGCGATTTTATCCGCCCCGCCTCTGCCAGCAAGCTGTTCCAGGCATGGCTCGCGGCTTTGACGATGGCGCCGTAATCA
>JBAUNL010000199.1:0-3402 GCA_049579205.1 Rhodomicrobium sp.
TGGGTGGGTAAAAGTGCAAGCGACTGCGTTCTAACGCTGGCAGTGATCCTAGTGTGCGATGATCATGGAGCTTTCTCCTGATATAGCAACTCTTTGTTCAAAGCGAACAACTTGGGCGGCTTGCTGAGCCAACTCAGCGAGTGTTCAAACCATGCCTCGATGGCTGCTCTCGTTCGAAACGTAAGCTTGCCCGTGTTGCTGCTCTCCTCTCCTGGTCTGCCCACGTGCGAACAAAGACCTTACTCCGGGAGTTTGATCAGTAGCGGCAAACCACCAGCACAAAAAATTCTAAAAGATCAAACAACAATTTCTGGCGCGGAGTGGCGGAAACGGATGAGTGGCACCGACCCTTCAAGACTTGAGCGGGACCTAGTGCCCGAGGCCGCGGCCAGACTTGCAGCTATCGTCGCATCATCGTCCGATGCCATCGTGAGCAAGACGCTCGACGGCACAGTCACAAGCTGGAACGAGGGGGCCACGCTCCTGTTCGGGTACACCGAAGGGGAGATGATCGGTCAGTCCATCCGCCGCGTCATCCCGGCTGACCGGCAGGATGAGGAAGAGAGGTCATCCTCGCGAAGATAGCGTCCGGGCAAGTTGTCAAGCCTTACGAGACCGTCCGGGTTCATAAGGACGGCCGGCGGATTGCAGTCTCGGTTACCGTCTCGCCGATCCGCAACGCGGCTGGCCTGATCACGGGCGCATCCAAAATCGCGCGTGACATCACCGAGTACAAGCAAGCTCAACAAAGACTCGCCGACAGTGAGGCGCGCTTTCGCGCCACCTTCGAGAACGCGGCTGTGGGGGTCGGGCATGTCGCGCCTGACGGTTCATGGCTTTTGGTGAACAACCGCCTATGCGAAATAACAGGATATTCAGCAGAAGAACTTTGCGGCAAGAACTTCCAGGCGATAACTCATCCCGAAGATCTCGCGGCCGATCTGGCTTCCGTCCAGCGCATGCTCAGCGGCGAAATCGACAGCTATGGCATGGAAAAGCGCTATCTGCGCAAAGATGGCTCGATTGCGTGGGTGCGGCTTAGAGTCGGCTGCGTACGCAAAAATGACGGAGCGGTCGACTATTTTATCTCGGTCGTGGGGGACATCTCAGAACAGAAACAGGCCGAAATGGCGCTGCGGGACAGCGAAGAAGGGCTGCGTTTGGCGAACAGGGCGGCCGGCATCGGCATCTTCACCCTGGATATCCAAAGGAACCGTGTTTTCTACTCGCCGGAGCTAGCGGGGATACTTGGAATTCCCGGGGTTGAGACAGAGTCCATCCAGGCCGCTTTCGCGCGCGTGCACAGAGACGATGTTCCGAAAGTTAGCGAGCTCTACGATGGTGTGGTACGCGGGGAGAACGGGGGTCACGTGGAAACAAACTTCAGGTTCCTGCATCCGAGCGGCGAGACCCGGTGGATGTCATGGATAGGCCGGGCAGAGTTTCGCGAGGGGCCGCAGGGACGCCAGCCATTCCGCTTCGTGGGCGCGTGCCTCGATATCACCGACCGAAAGCGCCAGGAGGAGCACATTAGTGTCCTGATGAGGGAGGTGAACCATCGCTCCAAAAACATGCTGGCGGTGGTGCAGGCAATTGCCCGGCGCACGGTTGCTACAAATCCCGGCGAGTTCATTGAGCGCTTTGGCGAGCGGGTCAGGGCACTGGCTGCGAGCCAGGATTTGCTGATTGAGAGCGGGTGGAGAGGCGTTGACCTCCATGAGCTTGTGGTTTCCCAACTTTCACATCTGAAGGACCTTGTGGATTCACGGATCGAGCTTAGGGGCCAGCCTCTACAGATTTCAGCATCCTCGGCCCAGGTCATCGGCATGGCTGTGCATGAACTTGCCACGAATGCCGTCAAGTACGGAGCGCTCTCCAATGCCAGCGGCCGCATCGACGTCTGTTGGTGCCTTGAGCCCGGCGGCGGCGCCGGGGAACGCTTCGTAATGAGCTGGCGTGAGAGTGGCGGACCGGTTGTTGCCGAGTCCCCAGAGAGGCGCGGCTTTGGCTCGACTGTGCTCTGCCAGGTTGCAAGGGAAAGCCTCGATGCAGAAGTTAAGCTCGACTTTGCTCCGAGCGGGCTGGTCTGGCGGCTTGAATGCGCGGCTGCTGAGGCGATAGGTACGAAGGATTGAGCCAGCATGCGTGGTTACTGCGGGCTTTTTCGCAACGGCTAGTCCAAAAGGCGGATCTGAAAAATTCTGGAAAAACCGCATTTCGCTTTTTTCTGTGACGTATAGTTTAGGCCACCCCCATTTCTTACATATGCCACAATAAGCAATTCGGCTTGCGAAAGCTTTTAATTGGTGTAAGCCAATGAAATCACGTAATAATCTCATTCCCGGCGAGGGAGCGCGCCGGCAGTTTTGGCGCCAGCATGGTTAATGCACAGGGTAAACAATGAATTTCTGTACTTTTCGAGCGCGAAATTCGTAGGCGAAAACGCGCTTTTTTGCGTGACTTTCGCGATTCCGGCCGCTTACGGCGCGCCTATTAACCACCTCCATAGGCCCTGTGTCAGAGCTGTTAACCACGGCATAGGGGCTTTGTAGCGCTTTGTAAGCGGGCCCTCCCTGCTCATAAGGTCTCCTACGAGCAATACATAGGCGAGGCTGATGCTTCGTTCTCCGCCCTGAGACACGTCACCTAAAAGGCCGAATGACAACCTTGCGCTTGCCGTCCCGGGGCCGTTCAAGGCCGTGAGCGGCAACTCCGATCGTAAACGCGCATTTCCGTTGGTTGGGTCAAAGCGGAAGTCGCAACCGGCTCCGGGTAAGTCAAAACAGCCTTAGCCTTCATCTCAAGCTGTGGCGCTCGCGCCGAGTGCCGCAACGACTGCACAGAAGAGGTTAAAGCACTTACTTCCGCCCAAGTCTCAATCAGTCAAACGCAGTCGCCACAACCTGGCAGTCAGGAATCCCGTCACTTCTATAAATAACGTTCCACGCTTTACTTTCGCTCATATCTACCTCGCAGGCAGCCGCCATCGTCTTTGGCGGCTGCTCCGGCGCCAGGCATGACTTTGCCTTCCCGTCAATAGGCACGACGCTGAAGGAAAGAGGCTTTACCGTTGGAGTGCAATTGAGCGTAACCCTGACGCGCTTTGTTTCCGGCCTGTCCACGATCAAAAACTGCTTGTTCTGATCCGTCGCTTGATAAAAGCCGCACCCGATCTGTCTTGGGTTCCGGTAGACGGTGACGTTGACCGGAGGCGGAAAGGCTTGCGTCACGTTCAAAATCCACTCGCGGAATTGATAGACGTCGAGATCGTAATCCCGCCCTCCGGGCAGGCAGCTTTGATTGCCCGCGGAGGTGACGCCCACGAGATAGTTTATGCCGCCAGACTGCGCAAAAAGCGGGCCACCGGAATCCCCTGCGCATGTGGAGCCGAACTTTACCGCC
>JBAUNL010000200.1:0-1887 GCA_049579205.1 Rhodomicrobium sp.
TCAAACCCCTATTAGGGTGTACCCCCGAACTCTAGATCGAAGCTGCGCCAAGGTAACGCTCGAACCATTCCGCGGCGTGCTCGATGACGGTCTCCAGCGCGCCCGGTTCGCTAAAAAGATGCGTGGCGTCCGGTACGATTTTCAGAGCCTTCGGTCCTTGCAATTGGCGAAAGGCTTCCTCGTTCAACGTGATCACGTCCGCGTCGTTGCCACCGACAATCAACAAAGTGGGTGTCCAGACCCAGGCCAAAACCGCGCTGGCGAGATCCGGACGTCCGCCGCGCGAGACGAGTGCTTCTACGCGCTCGGATAGCGCCGCGGCGGCATGTAATGCAGCAGCAGCCCCGGTGCTCGCGCCGAACAGGCCAAGATGCAAGCCCCCAGTTTCCTTCTCCTGATCGAGCCAGCGAACTGCGCTTACCAAGCGGCCGGCAAGCAGCGGAATATCGAAAACGTTCCTGCGATCGCTTTCTTCTTGCCGGGTAAGAAGGTCGAACAGGAATGTTGCCATGCCCCAGGCATTCAGGGCATCGGCCACCTGGACATTGCGGGGACTTAAGCGGCTCGATCCGCTTCCATGAGCGAAGACCACCAGAGCATTAGCCCCCTCCGGCCATCGCAACGTTCCTTGCAAGCCGAACGGCTCGACCACCACATTGCTCTCGGAGATTGCACGATGATTTTTCGATAACGGCAAGTCTCTGCACTTTCTTGAAAGCTATTTTTTTGAGAATAGAACCTATCGGGGACGGAGAGATTGATGAAAATCAAATGCTAGACAGGCAGCCCGAGTGAATTCAGAGTTCTTTTAAGATTGATGCGAACGTAGGTTCCAAAGACAAGCGTCGTCCTCACACTTGAAATCCTTTCGATGCTCGATCCGATGTTCCAGGAGTGTTCCTTCCTGCATAAGGGGCGATGTAATTCATTCCGCCGTCATGACAGATCAAGGAACCGCGCTGTGATGAATGCCGGCTCGACGCTTCTTTACCACCGCCTCCAACCAGAGCCTGAGACGCCTGCCGCCTCGGCGAAGCTCTTGTAGTTGATGCCGGCCCGCAAAAGGTACGAGACGAAGGCGTCTTCGATGGAGGCCAATCAGATGGCTCGCTACCTCGGGCGCGGCTGGGCAAGGAAACGCGTTGCGATGGTAATTCTCTCCGGCAGTTGCTCACCCGTTCTTTTCTGCACTTTCCCGGACCGCACATTGACAAGTATCAATGAAAACCGACGCGTATTGTGGGCCCAATACCGTCTTCTATCCAGTGGATGGGGACATGACTCTTACTCTAATAAGCAGTGCGTTTGGCCCCGGCAGCAAAATACCAAGGAAGTACACATGCGACGGCGAGAATGTATCGCCTCTGCTTGGATGGTCTAGCGTCCCTGCCGGGACGAAAAGCTTGCTTCTCGTCTGCAACGATCTTGACGCCCCCGGCGGAAATTTTCACCATTGGGCTGCTTACAATTTCCCGCCGGATCTTCATGGTCTGGAAGAAATGTCTGCTGGGGCTCAGCACGACCGTTTCATGCAGGCGATCAACGATTTTGCGAAGCCTGGCTACGGTGGTCCTTGCCCGCCAAGAGGGCACAAGCCGCATTCTTACCATTTCAAGCTAACCGCGCTCAAAGAGCGCCTGCAAGGGGTCGCCGCAAAGGCAACATGCGCCGAGGTTATCCGGCGCGCCAAGCCACTGGAAACCAATGCGGTTGAACTTGTTGACTATTACGGGCGGGTGTAACGGAGCCCCGTTGGCGGGCATTATCACTTACGGCAAGAGGATTTCGATCCCTCGAAACCAGACTTCTCTAACACTGCTGAAGCCCATCATTGTTTCCGGTGAAGGACGTCTGTACAATCTACCCGTGCGGCATCGGGCGTGCCAA
>JBAUNL010000201.1:0-4477 GCA_049579205.1 Rhodomicrobium sp.
GTCTTGCCGAAGCGGGCTTCGCAAATGCGCACCAAATCCTCGCGCGTGAAGGCCGAGAGACCGTCCATGCCTTCTGGGACCTTCAGCCGGGCTTCACCATGCCAGCCGGCGTTATCGAGAACAAGGACACAATGGTCCGGCACATACCCGCGCCAGCTTCGCGTGCGAACGCTTCCAGCAGCGCCTCGAAGAACCGCTTCGACACGCCGTTGGAGATGTACCAAAAAGTCTCGCCCGTCGCGGGCGAGACGAAGGCGGTCAGTAACGAAGCGTTTGCAATTCCCTCCACAATATTCTGGATCGTCGTGGCCTTTGCGCTTTCGTGACCGCTAAGAAGCGGCGCATTCACTCCACCTCAATATCGAGGAGAGCCAATATCAGTCAGCTCGTGGTGCCGTGCCGGTACTGGTCTTCATCGCAATCTTGGTGAGGAGTTCGTCCATTTGCTTCTCTTCTCGCAGCGTTTGCTCTAAAAGCTGCACGGCTTCGTTCATACCGAGCTGCTGCGCCCAGGACCGCAACGTTCCATAGCGCGCGATTTCGTAATGTTCGACGGCTTGGTCAGCAGCGATAAGGCCAGCGTCCCTAACCGCGCCGCTTTCCGTCTCTGTCATAACCTCCCTGCCCTCTTCGACAATGCCCTCGATCGCCTCGCAGGTTTTGCCTCGGGCACTTTTGTTCATAAGCTCAAAGACGCGCTGTAGCCGCTCTACATGCCCTTCGGTTTGCTCAACGTGGTGTTGGAAGGCTTTTTTAAGCTCCGGTGTTGTCGCGTTCTTCGCCATTTTGGGAAGTGCTTTCAGGGTCTGCTTTTCGCCGTGATAGATGTCCTGAAGTGTGGTCAGAAAGAGATCTTGTAGAGTGCTGGCTAACACCATGGTTTTTATCCTCTGCTAGAGCGTTTTCTGCTTCAAAGCGCTCTGGTGCAAAAGGTTCCCGGCCAAAGCGGAAGGAAAAAAACCGGGACGGCCCTCATACGGCCGTGTTGCCACTGGCGTTGTCTTCGGCTTTCCATATCCGCTAGGGCTGCGATCGGCTTTCCCCCCCCCTCAATCCGCGAGTGTGCCAAACTGCCGCAATCTATGGTTGGAACTTTCGCGGCGCCTAGGAGTTGCGCGGCATACCCAAACCTAGCCCCACGGTCCCGTCCAGTTTCTCCACCTCCTGGGCGGGATTTCCTTTGGCTCAATGATCAACGCGAGCCGTCTGGAGCCCGCAAGCTTCGCGAGCCCTGGGCGAAAGCGGTTCGCTTGATGATCCTTTTCCGCCAAAACCTTTCCATCCGTTCCAAGGGCGTTAGAACCAGTGAAACGCCCCACCCTTGCACAAAGTGACCTGCGTCCTCAATCTCAAGCGGTGGCGGACAGCCCCTTATAATCTTGGCGAGCGCGTTCATTGCGGGTGCGCCCAAGACAGGGTCCTTCATGCCGATGGCCATGAAGGTTTCGCCCTGCCAGCTGTTACGCAACCAGTCTCGGGCACGGCGGGATAAAGCGGCCCCATCAGCATCGGGATTGTCGGGAACGAGATTGGGAAACCGGCGCACGCCAGCTCACATCGGGGAAGGGAGCGGCGTAGGCTTCTGCTTCGGCATCACTAAGGATAGGGGTGGCCCGCCGCATCAAGGCCGCGATATCCATATCAGGCGACCGGTTGCTGAAAGCACGCCACGCCAGGAAACCTTCGTCGAGCGGCACGTCGCTCGGACAAGCTTACAGAGGAGAGCCTTTACGCCTTTACCTTTCATCGTGAAATGCTGAAGCGCTTTATCGAAGCGCTTGATCTTAAGGCTCTTTTGAGTGCTCTTCAGAGGCAGGATAAGGTATGCGTGCCGCAATTGACATGGCATTCGGCAGCCGTGGCAGGCTAACCATATGAATCGCGCTGCTATCAGAATCAGGAAGCGGTCGATCGGCTTGGAGCTTCCATCGGCTTCGCTTCGTCTCGACGGGGTCGGAAGCTGCCAATGTGATGTCAAAAGACTTTGTCTCAATCTGGTGGTATTGCCGACGTTAAGATCAGATCCAGCTCCTCGTCCATGGCCTATCTCTTCCATGTGATGATGACGTCCTCGTGCGGCAAACCGTCCTCCCACGAGAGCTGAATGCGATGCCTGGTCCCGTCCATGTCGAACACAAAGGCGCCAGGCCGGTAGAGCGCTTTATCCAGGCCAGTTCCGGCAAGATCTTGATCAGCGGCAAGGAGCGCGAACTCGAGCCCTTGAAGATCCAGCGTGATGCCCATGATTTCGTCGCCGTCGGCCTTCACCACCGGCGCTATCCGGATGTTGTCACGGCGCCAGAACTGGTGGCCGAGGCCGCGTGTCAGATAAAAGCCCACCGGCTTCTTCCATTGCTTCACGTCCTCCAGTAAATCGATGATGCGCAGCCGGTCCACAAAATTCTGGTCGATGACGGCACCGTCGATCGCGAAGTTGCCGGAGACCCCGAAGATCGCCAGCGACCGCAACATCCAGCGCTCTACGTCGTGGCCGGATAACAAGAACTGCAGGCCAAGCCCGGAATCGGTCGTCCCGCACTTCTGGATCGCCTCGAATAGCCTCGCGCCAACAGTGTCGATCGGCGAGAGCAGGCTGTTATGCCGCCTGCAGAGGGCGTTCGTGATCAGAGTGCTGAAGCCCAGCATCTTCTTGTCGCCGGGCTTCTGCCAGGGCAATCCACTCAGCTCGACCTGTTTCTCGGCAAGTATCTTCAAGACGCTGTGGCTGATCAGATGCTCGCCCGAGATCTTGGTGTCGCAGGCGCCCGTCGCGGCCATGTAACATTTGTCGTGCTTGCCGGTCAGGCCTGTGTTGAGCAGGTCCACGACCACTGGCTTTTTGTGGTAGCCGTGGGGCGTCCAGCAGCATTCGCCGGCCGGATTGCCGGAGCCGCAGATACATGGCAGACGCTTTCGTCGCTTGGCTTCACCCATGGCGACCCGTTTACCGGAGATCCGCCGGTCGTGCAGCCTGACTTTTCACAGATAAAGTTTCGCGCGCCCGATGGCGTTTGTAACGTGTCGATATATCGCCTGGCCGATTTCCGCTCATTGAGGTCTTCCGGCATCTGGTTCCAGATGCCAAGGGGTGTTGGGAAGCCATCATGAAACGCGATGAAATCGCGCTTGAGGTCCTCCCGCTTGGTCTTATCGAGATTGGCCGCCAGCGTTTTGGTCGGACCATAGCCGCTGACGAAAGTTTCCCACGCCGCTGCGCCGCTCGGCTCGCGGTAGTAGGAAACGCCCTTTTCGAATCTTAGAACGAAGCTTTTTCCGAGCAGGGTCTTCGATACGCTCTGGTTTGCCCCACTCGAAAGGCGACGGAGGCGCAGGCATCGGGGGCGGCGGGCATATAGGGCTTCATTACCATGAACATCTTGAAGACATTGCTGTCGGAAACCCAGGTGGTTTGGGCGATCCTGCCGCCCTTGCGGCACGCGCGATTTCACTGGCCGCCGCCTCGGGTCGGCTCGCGAACATGACGCCGCAAGTCGAGACCACCGCGTCGAATTCGCCGTCGGCAAAGGGCAATTTCTCCGCATCGCCAACGCGATATGCAACGTCAAGGCCTTCTGCTTTCGCCCGCTCTCTGGCCGTTGCAATCAGATCGGCGCCGAGATCGAGGCCAATCACCTTCACGCCACGCCGTGCAAGCACGCGGGAGGTCCAGCCTGTACCTGTCGCAAGGTCGAGAATGTATTCGCCAGGCTGAGGATTTAGACGCAGCACGCAATGCTCGATCGAATCCGCGATCCCGCGGCTGATATCGTCGTAACGGGCACCGGCCGAATTCCAGGTGGCTGCCGGTTTCAGATTATGGGCCTCGATTGGTGCGCCCATGGGTTCTCTCCCGATTCTTTGACACACCGTCGCCGCTCCACTTGCGGCGACGGAGCGAGTTTGCTGGATCCCACAATCTCGCGACTTATGTTCATTGCAGGCAGGATTTTGGGTTTGTGGCCGCAGGAATGCGGCCACGCTTCAGGCCACTAGCAACCGCACCCGCAACCGCCAGAGCCCCAGCCGCCGCCCCAGCCTGAATAGCTGGGATAGCCAGTTCCCCAGCCGGCTGTAGCGAGGCCAAGGCCCCAGGGATATCCACCGCCCCAGCCATATCCGCCCCAATAACCGCGGCGCCAAGCCGCACGCCGCCATCCCCGGCCATGCCACCGGCCTCCCCAATAAGCCCGGTGCAAGCCAGCGCCGCGCCATCCAAAGCCCCTAGCGCCATAGAAGCCGGCGCGATGGAAGCCTACCCGGCCCACACCCACACCGCCGCGAATGCCGCCAAATCCATGGCCGAAGCCGCCGCGGAAACCGCCGCCACGATAGCCTCTCACCTGGATAAGGCCGTTTGCGCCTTTTGTAACTTGGCTATAGACTTTGCCCGTGTCAGCGGCTGCTGGAAATGCCGCTGCACCTTTCGGGCTCATAAGGAACAGGCCAAGAGCGGCCGTTGCACAGATTGCAATGTGAG
>JBAUNL010000202.1:0-11012 GCA_049579205.1 Rhodomicrobium sp.
TCGCTCTGGTTACCCATGGCTTAGTCATGGAAGGGTCCGATGCGGCGGTCATAAATCCAGCCATTAGCCGGCTAACAACCACGGATAGCGTTCTGCCCTTCCGCGTGAAGCCCGGCACGATGCGGAACAAGGTCGAAATCCTTCCTTGCGCTCCGCTATTGGCAGAGGCAGTCCGCCGCCTGCAAGCGGATGAACCCCTTTCGGACCTTCTCGTTTTCTGATCGCGAATTCCAGACGCTTTCCATCAGCTGCCGCTATTCTCAGATAGGAGAGCGCTTTCGGGTGCCATTTCTCAGGCGTTCGCGGGGTGGCTGCCAAGAGATGGGCGATCGAGAGGCGCGCCCGCAACATTGCCCTGTAGCAGCGATAAAAGCAGTACAGGGAAAGGGGCCCTTTATCACGAAGGGCTTGCACCACCCGGGAGTGGACGCGTGAACCAAAGTCCTTGGCGTTGAGATGCTCGCATTCGAGATCGAGGTAAGCGATTTCCTCGAGCGGGTCGAGTGCGCGCAGCCGGGAGTTAAACTCCAAGCAGTCAATGATCTTCACCTCGTTACCAAGCCAAATATGTTCGGGCCGCAGGTCGCCATGGCCATCTAGAATGTGCCGGTTGCGCAGGCGATCCAACAATAAGCCTCGCTTTTTCAACAGAAAATCCTGCAATGCCCGGTCGAGATGGCGAACAAGCCCCTGCGGCATATTCAAACGAGGGTCCAGAAGAACGGTCCGGTTTTGCCGGAGAAGAAACCGCCAATGTCTCAGAAACTCTTCCGGCCTCAGAAAGACCGGCTGTGCTCTTTTGTAGAACTGCGCAAGAATCACAGCGAGGGCATCTGCATAATGCAAATCAGCCTCGTTCTTCGCTATAAGACTATCCAGCATGCGCCCCTGATCGAGCCGGCGCATTTTAACGAGCCAATCGACAGCTACGCCCCCCTTTCCGATCGAGAGGGCACCGTCGGAGATGCATAGGGGAACGATGCCGAGATAAACGCCAGGAGCAAGCCGCCTATTTAGCCCCGCTTCGGCTGCAGACGCCAAACGGCGCTTTACCAATGTTGAAAAGTCCAAATACGGTAACCGGACTGGCTTCTTGAGCTTGAACACGTAATCCCCGGCGAGAAAAACCAAAGACATATTGGTCTCGCGCATCTCGACCCTTTCGGGGGCGATACCATAGGAGTCCGGATTGCGAAGGTAAGCAGCCTTCTCTTGTAGCGTGGGCTCATACGGAATCTCCATCCGCTATCTCAACTGGCTTTTCCCGCCTTTTCGCGGCCACCTGCCAGATCTCCCGCGCCTATCGGATATGGATTTGACGTCATCATGGAAGAAGCCCTCCTCCCCTTGCACTCTTTCCTCTGCGGCTTCCTGTGAACCCTGCAAGCCGCCACAGGGGCCTTGAGCGAAAGGGTGTGAATTTGAATATAATCACGGAACTTTACAAGTCTGCGAAACAAAAGGGGTCTCTCATTGTGTATTCCCCTTGCGCTCGCTGCTGCCTGTTCTTATGCCTGCTCGACGGTAATTTGAACCCCGCTTAATCCGCCAAGCGGGTCTTCCTCAAGGTGCGCAATTAACGCGCCTATACTGGTCTCCGTTTCGATTTGCTGCTGCTTCAGCTTCCCCCACGCGTCTGCGCAGGCTCTGCCGAAGTTTTCTGGGTCAGTGACATCATAAATACCCTCAAAGACAGAACCTCCGGCCCTCGTGATGCGCAGTTTGACCTTCATGGCTTTCTTTCGATTGGTTAACTAGTCTCGTCGATTTTCTCTACTATGAGCTTTTTACTACGTTTCTGCTATGAAGGTTAAACTGGCCATTTCGAATTAGCTTTGACAAGCATCAAGAGGAGCCACAGGCCAGGCCCGCCGTATTTGGCAATAGAGCGGAGTTGAATGTGATCACAGCTAGCCCTGGACAGGTTCTACAATCCTGGCTTACGCGCATGCGCAGAAGATCCGCTGGCATCGACTCCTTAGGAAGAATCGCGCCGACAAACCCGCGGCGGCCAGGCGATGCCCAATCAGCGCGGCACGCATTGATGCAAGACAACACACTGCCAGGTCAACGAACGCTCTCGCGACACTGGGCCGGGCCATACATCCAGATCAAGGATGGCAGAGCGTTTCTCGCACTACAACTGGCCCCAGTAACTCCTGATATCCGCCATTTGCCATCCGGGGCAAAAACCGGCCTACGCTGATCAGTCATTATTGCCGGGCAGCCTATGTTAATCCAACCTGTAGTGCGCAAAGAACCAGCGTTTGACGCCGTAAACGGCCGCAAGGTAGGTAACGGTCACAAGCGCTAGGGCGCCTAAGAGGGGAGCGGGCAGGGGAACGAACCCAAGCCAGTGCGCAAACGGCAAATAGGGAAGAGCCACAGCGGCAACGAAGGCCGCAAGCGTACTTGCCACGAGCGCTGGCGCAGGCCGGTCCCGTAAAGGGTTCACCGTGCGAATGATGAAGATCACCAGAATTTGGGTAGAGAGAGACTCCACGAACCAGCCAGTATGAAACAGCTTTTCATCGGCTCGAAAGACCCAAAGCAGCAGACCGAAAGTCACAAAGTCGAAGACCGAGCTCAGCGGCCCAAATACAAGCATGAACTTGCGGATGATATCGATGTCCCAGCGGCGCGGCCGCTCGATCATAGCGTCGGCCACTCTGTCGAGCGGAATTGTTGTCTCCGATAGGTCATAAAGCAAATTATTCAGCAGAATTTGGGTGGGCAGCATCGGCAGGAAGGGCAGAAATAGAACACCGGCCGCCATTGAGAACATGTTTCCGAAATTTGAGCTTGTTCCCATCATCATATATTTGATGATATTGACGAATGTCCGGCGCCCTTCCCGCACGCCTTCAGCGAGCACGGCAAGATCCTTTCGCAGTAGGATGATGGCGGCGGCCTTTTTGGCGACGTCGACGGCGGAATCTACTGAGAAGCCGACGTCCGCAGCATGGAGCGGCGGCGCATCGTTGATCCCATCGCCAAGGTAGCCAACGGTATGGCCTTTACGCCGGAAGGCCGCGATGATGCGCGATTTCTGGGGCGGCGTGACCCGGCAGAACAGTGTGGTATCGGCGAGCCTGGCCGACAACGCCTCGTCCGTTAAGCTTTGCACCTCAGAACCCGTGAGCGTGCCTGTAATCCTTAGGCCGAGTTCGCCGCAGACATGACGGGTGACTTGCTCATTGTCGCCGGTCACCACCTTGACGGCAACGCCGAGGCCGGCAAGTTCAGTCAGTGCCGCGCGGGCTCCTGCTTTCGGCGGGTCGAGAAAGGCCAGAAATCCGGCGAATACGAGCTCGGCCTCATCGGCAACGTTCGCGTTCTGGCGATCCGCGCCGACTTCCCGCCATGCGACACCCAGGGCTCGGAACCCGTCGGCTCCAAGCGCGTTAAAAGTTGCCTCGGCTGTCCTGCGCGCCGCCTCGTCGAGCGGGCGCGCCGATCCTTCCTCCTCGTAATGGTCTGCGAGCCTGAGGACATCCTCAGGGGCGCCCTTCACGATGAGGAGACGCCGGCCTTCGCCTTCAACAAGGATCGAAACCCTGCGCCGCTGAAAATCGAACGGGACTTCGTCGATTTTGCGCCAAGCGGCAAGGTCAATTCTCGCGGCCGCGAGGATGGCCTCGTCCAGAGGACTCTTGAGCCCGGTCTCGAACGCAGCGTTAAGCTGCGCCATTCTCATAACGCGGCTGCTGTCCTTCCCGCTAAGGTCTACTTCCCTCACAAGCTTGATGCGGGCTTCGGTGAGCGTTCCGGTCTTGTCGCTGCAAAACACATCCATGCTGCCAAGATCGTCGATGGCAGACTGACGCTTCACGATCACATCCCTGTGTGCCATGCGTATCGAGCCGTGCGCGAGCGTCACCGATACGATCATCGGCAAAAGTTCAGGCGTTAGCCCAACCGCAAGCGCCAGCGCGAAAAGGAAGGATTCGATCAGCGGGCGGTGGAACAGAAGATTGAAAAGGACCACGAACAACACAAGAAAGATGGTCGCCCATACAATCATCATCCCAAAATTCTTGATACCGATCGCAAAGGTAGTCGGAGGCGGCTCTTTCTGGAGCGCGCTTGCGATCGAGCCAAGCTGCGTTTTAGGTCCGGTCGCCAAAACCAGGGCCTTGGCGGTCCCACTCACGACCGAGCTTCCACTGAAGACGAGGTTAGATGGGAACGTGATCTCGCTGGCAGCCTGCGCAGTTGGCGGCGCAGCTTGTTTTTCGACCGGATAAGCTTCGCCTGTGAGGAGCGCTTCATCGACGTAAAGGTCGCGGGCTTCGATCAGGCGGCCATCGGCAGGCACAAGATCGCCGGCTGCTAGAAGAACGATATCGCCAGGCACGATCTCGGTCGCGGGGATGCCGGCAGGCTTTCCATCGCGGAGCGCGGTGGCTGAAAGCGCGACCTGCTCGCGGAGCTTATCTGCAGCATTCTGTGCCTGGCGCTCCTGGGTCACGTCAAGGATCACCGACATCAGCACGATGATGGTGATGATGACAAAACTCGCAACGTCTCCGGTGAACGCCGATACCCCCGCTGCGAACAGCAGGATTAAAACCAGGGGATTGCTGAACCGTTCGGCAAAGGCGATCAGCAAGCTCTTCCGCTTGGCCGTATCGATCCGGTTGGGTCCAGCCGACTTCAGGATGGCAGCGGCGTCCTGTGCACTGAGACCGTCTTCGCTTGAATGCAGAAATTCCATAACCTCGGCGAGCGGAATGCCGGCGAGGTCAGCTGTAGCACGGGAAGCATGCCCGGCTGCGCCTTTTGAGTCAGCCCTTGCGAATGCGTCTTTCATGCCGATACACCAAGGTTTCGAACCGCATGAGCGGGTTTGACCGAGCGGAAGATACGCTAATCTTGGCAATTACCTTGATAAAGCCCGCAAAGCCGGAACGCATCCAAAGATTCCTGCTTAGTCCGGTTTCATTTCTCCTGCCGCAATTTCAGCCGTCGCATAATTTCACGTGCTGCCTCTCCTATTTGGCCCGACCCCTCGATCCTAAACCAGCCGGTTGAAGGAGTGATGGTTTTCAATTGCACGGCGACAATTTCAGCATCAGCATCCGATGCATCGCCAATGCGGGTCGAGACCCGCTCGCGCATTCGTTCAAACGGCGCTTCCAGCCAGAAGCCGAAGAAAGATGCGTTAGCATGTTCGGCTGTAATGCGCGCCCTGGCGCGGAGAACCTGATCGGGAAAGACGGCATCTGCAATGACGGAGTGGCCAGCGTCCAGGGCGATCTCTGCCTTTTTGAACACGCGCTGATAGACCTGATCGCTGGTTTCGGCAGTGTAGCGGCTTGACGGCAATCGCCTATTGAGGTCGATCCCGAGCATGACTTTCCGCTCAATGTCGGTCCTGAGATGAAGGGCGCCAGGTGGTGCGCCAATGAAAGGCGCCACCTCACGCGCCGCCGTGGTCTTGCCGGTGCCGGATAGGCCCCCAATTGCTACGAGCAGTGCAAGGCGCCGTCTTAAAAGGTCTTCCGCGAGCGCAGCGTAGCGTCTTATTTCCTTCAGAGTCCGGTCGCGCTCTTCTCCTTGCCTGAAAGCGAGGCTATGCACGCCTGTCATGGCCCGAATTGCAGCGCGCAGCGACAGGTAAAGCGGCAGCAACTTAATGCCGTCAACCTCGGATATTGCCGCGGACCGCATGGCGTGATTAAAAATGGTGTTCGCCTCGCGCTTGCGGCCGCGATACCAAAGATCCATTAGCAGAAAGGCAAGATCGTAAAGCACATCAATGGTGGCGAGCGCGTCGTCGAACTCAAGCGCATCGAAGAGCCTCGCTTTGCCTTGCCAAAGCACGATGTTGCCAAGGTGCAGATCGCCATGACATCGCCGGACAAAGCCTGCTTGCTGCCGTGCCTCGATCAGGGGCCCTTGTGTCAGGAGTTCCTGCCTTAGATGAGCAATATAGGGCTTAAGCTCGAGGCCCGCTGAGGCGGCCTCGCTTGTGGTCAAGCTGTCTTCGAGATCATCGGCGATATCGGACAAGGCTTTCGCCCATGAGCCGGTATGACAGGGGACCGATTGGCGATGAAAATGCTCGATCGCGTTTGAAAGTTCTTCGATATGCTGACTTTCCAGCGGCCCTTGCGATGCCATCCTATTAAACAGAAAATGCTCGTCGAAGCGTTGCATCACGAGCACCCAATCAACAACTTCGCCAGTGCCGCCCAGGCTTATTTTGCCGCTGTCAGCGTTCCTCGTGATCGGAGCGACTTCGATGTAAAGCTCGGGCGAGATCTTCGAATTGATCTCCAACTCATGCAGCAAGACGTGATGACGTTTGTCGAGTGTCGTGAAGTCAAGATAAGGGAGTTTTACGGCGCGCTTCAGCTTATAGGCGCGGTCACCCGCGAGAAACACCATGGCCGCATGGGTCTCAACCCGCGTTACTTCTGAAATTCTGCCTGGATAGCTTGCTGGAGACCCCAGAAACGCAATCACATCCGATTGAACGTCCGAGGTCCTTGAAGCGGCGGCCGATGAAACCAATGATGCGTACTCCTTGGAGGCCCGATCAAAATGCGGACAGACATCAATCTCTTAGAGGACGGCACGAATTTCGCTTTGATAAGGAGCAAAAACTATTCTGGAGCTTTCCCTCAAAATCAGTGCAATTTGTTGAGCTGCCGTCTGAAATTGTCATTTCGGCGATAATTTGAGGACTGTTAAGGTTTGTGCAAAAGCATGGGTTCTGTCTCAGTCTTGCAGGTGGCGCGTATTCTTACCGTTGACGCCGACTAGACATTCGCGCGCGTTATGCGCACTGCCCGAACCTGAGGGCTTTCGCGTCCGCGAAGCCGCCAATGGGGCGGAGATGTTGGCCCGCAACGGGACGACCTAGAAACCCTGGTCACCATCTGAAAAAGGCGAGAATTACAAAAGGCAACCCGGCGACGTGGCTGTTGTTGCCCTCGAAACGTGAGAGCTGTGGATCTCCCCGGCAAGGACCTCGCCCGCTACGGTTATGCGCAAGCGGCGAAGAACTCCCACGATTGATATGGCTCAATACGACCAATTTGCCGGGGATGTATAGACCGTGCGGAGGGGTCGAGCGGATCTCCGATGACTCAAAAAGCAGGCATCGTCGAATGGCTTGGTGAGACCGCAGTTTTGCTGCCGGAGCTTCTCGCGCGCGCTCTTTCTGCCAACGAGCGGGCAAAAGTGCGGATGACACTTCTTCAAGACGCCTTGGCTCATGGCCGAAGCCCCGCGTCCACCCCTCGCAATTTGGACCAGGAGCGGCGTGCAGCGGGCCTGGACGATACCGCATTCGATGCAACTGTTAGTGGCGCACGCCTAATAGATGAAACCCAGCTTGCCGTCCCCGGCGGCCGGACGCTCGTTGCTGGTCTTGAGGCTGATCTGAAAGCCATGCTGGCCCCTTTGAAGGCCGGCGATCCTTCTGCAGCCGAAGGCTTTGAAAAGAGGTTGGCCGCGCTTCGCTTGCCGATTGAGTCCATAAAGGACGACGTGCTCCCGTCATCGCTCATCAAGTCCATCAGCTCGGCTGCCCGGGGGGAGCATGACACAGTGCATCTTCTTGTCTTAGATCTCCATAAGGCCATCAATCGTCTTGCCGCTGAATCCGCGGTGGAGACGGTAGCGGGAGCCCCTGTCCATGGGCTCAAGGCTGAGGACAAGCCGCGCATCGAAGCCTTTATGAGGGGGCTTGATCGAACCCGCCATCTGGCCTTTGGGCATCCAGGCCTTGGCACATCGGCCGCTCGCAGCGGGGCAATCCTTATCATCCAAAACGATATTGGCGCCACTGATGCGCATGTTGTCGTCGTTCATGTCGAAGGCCTCACCATCACCGTCACCTACACCGATGTGCATCGCGCCCGGGCCAAATTCTTTATGGATCTTTTGGCCAATCAACATGTCGAGTGGACTGAGCCCGTCGAGGAAGCAGCAGCCAGCCTCGGCACCACTGGCCAATTCCGGCTCATTAAGGGGCGGCGGCAGGTTGAAAACGTGGCCGGCGTTGATAGCTTCCTCGAATTTTTCGGCTCTCGTCTCGTCTTTATGATCGATTGGAACAAGTGCCGGAAAGCCTTGCGCAACTTCATCTCTGATGAGGCATCCAAGGACGTGTTGCGTTGGGCCGCAGCACAAGCCCACGGGCATCGTGCCCTTCTGGAACTAGGCGGAGCTGAACCGATCTATGAGGCGGTGCGGCGCCTCGATCCTGTGCGGGTGCCTTACGGTGTCAGGCTCGACAGCGTTCTTGGAACCGCAAAAACCGTAGATTTCCTAAAGCGAACGCTCCGTATTGCGAGTGAGGGGCTTCTAGACGGCCGATCTGCCCATTTGCTGAAGGACGAGATCCAGGCGCTCCTTGCATCCGAGTTCGAAACCCTGGAAAGTGCCTTTTTTACTGTGGTAGTTCGTCATCTAGGCGAGAGCCGAATGATGGCCGGACTAATTGAAAATGCTTTCCCAGGCGGAGGCCTAGCCAGTTGGCCGGATAGAAAGGCCTTAGCGGCGCAATCGGGCCGCCTCGAACATAAAGCTGACCAACTTACCCGGGAGGCCAGGGAACTTGCTTCGCGTCTGGTGGACCCGCGGCATGCAGGCGGCATAATCGAGGCGGCCGAGGATGCCAATGACGCTCTGGAAGAGGCATCATTCCTTTTGAGCCTTGTTCCCGAGAATGGGATAGTCAATCCACTTAACAAGCTTCTAAGCGGCCTGGCCGAAATCGCAAAATCCGGGACAGGCCATTTAATTCGAGCGGTTGAGGCCAGCTCCCATCTAGGCGAAGGCCGTCAAGCCGATGTAACCGATGCGCTTCAGTCGATTGATGCCGTAAACGACGCCGAAAAAAAAGCCGATAATGCTTTGCGGCAGACCATGGCTGCCTTCGTCGCGGCCACTTCAGAAGCCCGCTCACTTTTCTTAGGAATAGAAATCGCTCGCGCGATCGAGACTTGCACCGACCATTTGTCGCGCTCCGCGCTCGCGCTAAGGGATCGAATCCTCAACGGATTGAAAGCGTAAACGGCATGGCTTGCACGAGTGAGATTTCCGCCCGGGACGATCTCCTTTTCATAGGCGCGGACTGGACCGGGGAGCGAATTTCTCCGGAACTTGCCGGATCAAAAGCTGCAAACCTTTCGCGGATCGCTAAGCTTGGCCTTAACGTTCCGCCTGCCTTCGTCCTCTCTACTCGCCTCTGTGCACCGGTGAATAGTGGCGCTCACTACATCAAGGCAGCTTTGGGCGAGATGCTCTGCAAGGGTACGAAGTACTTGGAGCAAGCGAGCGGTCGTAAGTTTGGTGATGCTCGCTGTCCCATGTTTTTGTCGGTCAGATCAGGCGCGGCCCGCTCGATGCCTGGTATGATGGCAAGTCTTCTTAATGTCGGAATGAATAACGAGACCGTTCGGGGCCTTTTGCGCCTAACTGGGAATCCCCGGCTCGCTTGGGATTGCTATCGCCGGTTCGTTCAAGGTTATTCGGAGGTCATTGGTGGTGCAGACCCTCAGTCCTTCGCCAATAGACTTGCGGACATCGTGCGGGCTGAGAGGGTCTTAAATGAAACAGAACTCGATCCTGAGGCATTGGAGCGCTTAACACTCGAATATATCGAGCTTGCGGGAGAGCTTCTGGGAAGACCTATTCCGTCCGATCCAATGAAGCAGCTGGAGGAAGCCACGTATGCGGTTTACGGATCTTGGCAAAGTCCGAAGGCCCGCGAATATCGCCGTTTGAACAAACTGGAAAAGCTAGCAGGAACTGCTGTGACGTTTCAGGCCATGATTTTTGGCAATGCCGGCGGTAACTCCGGCGCGGGCGTCGCATTCACGCGCAATCCCGCTACCGGGGAGAAGGGCCTTTACGCGGAATTCCTTTTTGATGCGCAGGGTGAAGACGTGGTGTCAGGGCGGAGATTGCCTGGCGGGATCACATTGCTTAAAGAGCGAATGCCGGAGATAGCAAGCACGCTAGCCTCAGGAGCCGCGCGCCTTGAATGTGAGTTCCAGGATATGCAGGACATCGAGTTTACAGTCGAGGAAGGCCAACTCTACCTCCTGCAAACGCGCTCTGCTAAACGGACGCCGCGCGCGGCCCTTAGGGTGCTCATCGACCTCGTTGAGGAGGGAGTAATCGACGAGGCCGAAGGCGCGCAGCGCGCATCCGAGATCGACCTTGAGGCAACGGCTGACACCCACTTCCACGGCAGAGCCGACGCCATCGCGCGCGGCACGCCCGCCTCGGCTGGTGTTGCAAGCGGTCGCGCCGTTTTCGATCGAGATAGGGCCGCAGCGCGTGCAAAATCCGGAGAGCCAGTAATTCTGATCCGGCCTGATACATCAACGGAAGACATTGCCGGAATCGCGGTAGCAGAAGGTATTCTGACCGCCATCGGGGGGCGAACGGCGCACGCAGCCGTCGTTGCGCGCCAGCTCGGCAAGGTGTGCGTAGTGGGCTGTGACAGGCTTGCCGTCGACGGTGCCAAACGCTTCGCCACAATCTGTGGGCGTACCATTAAAGAAGGCGACTGGTTGTCGCTTGATGCAGAGACCGGCGAAGTATTCCTTGGCAAAAGGGAGATCGTCGTTGATCGGCCAGATACCGTCATCCAGGTTGTGAGCCGCTGGATGGCAAATGCCGGCTTAGCTCCGAAGACGTTAAAGACAAGATAAAGTTCAATTTTAGCGGGCACGCCGGTAGCTGCGATGTTACGCTCCCATTTGATTGCGCTATGCCATTTAATGCCAGAGCTTTGGTCGACTTGTGCAGTGTCGAGAGCCAGTATTTGGCCGGAGCCTCTTCGTTCTTTGGCCATTCGATGAGCAGCCATTCTTCCGGCCAGGGCTTGGCCCGCCAGGTGTCGCGATGCGAAGGCCGGATGCGGAGAAGCGCCGGGAGACCGGCAAGGAGTAGGTGGTGAGAGTCCACTACGATGAAGGAATAGCAAACCACATCGGCCCCGAGCCGTGCGCAGTTGTCCGCGAGGACCTCGGCGAAGCGTCGGT
>JBAUNL010000203.1:0-8383 GCA_049579205.1 Rhodomicrobium sp.
TTGCCGACGGGTTACACGATGCAGTGGGCAGGAGAGTTCGAAGAGCTGGAACAGGCCCAAAAGCGCCTCGAAATTGTGGTGCCGTTGAGCCTTTTGCTCATTCTTGGCCTGCTCTATGCCCTATTCAATTCGATACGGGACGGCCTTCTCGTCTTGACCGGCATTCCCTTCGCTGTCGCAGGCGGCATTATCGCGCTCTCAATTTCCGGAGAAGCCTTTGGCATCTCGGCGGCGATCGGTTTTGTATCGCTGTTCGGTGTCTCGGTCATGAACGGCATCCTGATCATGACCTACTTCAATGAGCTGAAACACGCGGGCGATGCCACGCGTGATGCCATGTTCCACGCGGCAACGCAAAGAATGCGCCCGATGCTGATGACTGCCCTTTCCGCCTGCATCGGGCTACTGCCCGCCGCATTCTCGACCGGCATCGGCAGCCAGGTGCAACGCCCGCTCGCCATCGTTGTGGTCGGCGGAATGCTAATCGGACCCATTATGCTGCTCATCGTCGTACCCGCCCTGCAAACCCTGTTTCTAGGCGACTCGGGACCGGCGCCGGAGCCTGAAAGAGCAGTCGCCGACTCCGAGGCATGAAGAAGAAGTAGCTTTGACTTCAATTCTTAGACGGAGACCGCCGTCTGCAACCAGCGGTCCCACTAGCGCCTCAGCCGCCGTTAACAGGAGGACAATGAAAATCGTGGGGGTTCTTCGCACAATCTTTTTCGTCATCGCTATCGGGCTTACTAGGATTGTGTACAAGAATAACTTGATCGCCAGCGTCAGATTCTCGTGAAACTGGCGCCGCGAAAGAAGATGAGGCTGCGACAGCCCCGGTTAGTGTTAGGACCAGAGCTAAAAGGACTCTCATTTGATGGTTCTCTCTAAGTGATTTCAGTTTGTTTTTTGCGTGCCGAGGATTAAAGAGCGGGATGCCGCCAATCCATTGCGCATTGCACCGGCACGCATACTTATGAAGACTACGTAGAGGGCGCGAAAATTCCCGCGCGCGATCACTCTGTTGTGAACCGCAGTTCCAGCTGTCTAGGCAGCCGTGCGATTCCCCTGCAGAGCGGTCTCGACGAGGGCTTCGCTTTGCGACCATAATCCGCTGGCGATAGCAGGATCTTCGGCGATAGGGTTCACCCTGCCTTGCCTCTGATCCACAAAGAAGGCACCACTTACGCCTTCGATTTCGGGGGAGGTTGCAACGTAGAGCGAGTTTAACGCGCCCTGCTCTGGCGTAATTATGAAAGGCTTGATTGCCGTCCACACCAGTCCCGCGATGCCGCCCTTATTGCCTAACCTGGTGGCGACAACGCCCGGATGCAGGCAATTCGCGGTGATGGGCCGCGGGGGCAGACGCCGCGCCAACTCCTTCGTGAAAAGTATATTTGCGAGCTTGGATTGGCTGTAGGCGCCGAACATGCTGTAACGCTGGCTGAGCATCAGGTCCTGCATGTCAATTGAAGCGCGCTGAGCGGCGTTGGACGCGACGGTCACGACTCTTGCCGTTTGGCCAGGTTTGCCGGCCCGTTCGAGGGTGGGGAGGAGGGTGTTCGTGAAGAGAAACGGAGCCAGATGATTGACCGCGAAGGTCATTTCATAGCCGTCCTTGGTCAGTTCGCGTTTGCGCGAGAACACACCCGCATTGTTCACGAGGATATGCACTTCCGGATAGCGGTCAGCGATTTCCGCAGCGCCGCCGCGCACCGCGTTCAAATCCGCAAAATCGGCGAGAAGTAGATCGGCTGTGCCTGCACTTCCGGTGGTGACAAAGGCCTTCGCCTTTTCGCCCCGTTCCCAGTTGCGGCAAACCAAGATTACGTGAGCACCGGCCTTTGCCAGCCCGGCTGCTGTCCAGAGGCCGATCCCACTGGTCGTGCCTGTTACAACGGCGACGCGGCCCCTTTGCGGAGGTACGGCATAAGTCTTTATCATGGAGCGCTCCAGGGATGACGAAAGATGCAGTCCTGAAGCAAAGATGGGAGCAGAGAAGGCCTGCTGCCATGCGGCGAGAACCTTCTTGCATCTGCGGGCCGTCTGAATATTGCAGATGTGCAGGCCGGGGTTGCGGGAAAGCGATGCGATTATATGAGCGTGGTTTGCCAGGGGAGGACGGAGCGATGAAATCCTATTTGTTCGTGGCGCTGCTATCGGCGGTCATGGCACAGGTCGCCATTTTGTCTGCGAAAGCCGAAAACCGATGTATCCCCTATGGCGACGAGACTGCCGAATTCACATGGCGTCTCTGTCCTACTGGCGAAAAATATGAGAGGCAATATCTCTATTATGGCTTTTGGAGCGAGTTCTATCCGGTGCAAAGCAACGCAGGGGAATGCAGGTGGGCTGCCGCTCGATCTTCTTGGCTTTGCCAGGATGGGGAAATCTATTGCGACCGTGCCGGTTGCCGCAGCCATTGACGTGCGACACACCGCAAGCGCTCGAAAAGACCGTCCGTAATTGCCATGCCCACACTTGATGCGGCCATCCAGAGAAAGACAAAAGCTATCAAGTTGTGGATGGTCTGGTGAGGACTTGGAGCTATTCCCTAGATGCGTAGCCGGTGCCCCTATGCGCTTCACTGATTGACAGGCGATTGGGGGTCGAAAAGATAGGCCACCAGATCCTTGATCTGCTGCTCCGTAAGAACCTTGTTATGGCCGAACCGCGGCATGAGGGAGCAGGCGGAGGAGATTTGCGGGTCATAGATTTTCTCATAAGTGGCCTTCGCTTCTTCCAAGCCGAAACCACGGTTCTTTCCGTATTTCAAAAGGCTCGGTCCCAAGGTCCCGTAGCTGATCTCGCCTGGCGAAATCTGGTGGCAGGCATAGCAGTTACCGCCATTGGCCGTGCCGGGCCCGTCTGTGAACTGCCCGCCGCGCCCGCTTTGCGCGATCGCCTCGCCAGCCTTCCAGTTTCCGGTCAAGATGCCGCTTGGAGGCAGCGGCACGCTGGCCTTTTCTAATTCCATGATCTTCGCCGCTTCTGCCGACGGCGGATTGTTACGGAAGTTCGAGCAAATGCACTGGGTCTCGTCCTGCGCTACCCGCGCTTGCCAATCGGCTGGGGCCTCCGAGAACATGCTGGCAATGAACCTGTCCACGTTCTCGCCGGCACTTGTTCGCCCCATACCTGCGAAGGCGAGCAAGCTCGCGGCGAGGGTGAGTAGCATTGGGATGAGCCTCGTCCGCAGCATTTTGGTTCACCGCTTCACGGAGGGAACACGGATCTCGCCGCCGTCCGCCATTTTCATCAAGTAGAGCGTGAGGGCAGTTAGGCCGTCCGAGGCATAGCGCGGCGGGGGCATTCGCATTTGACGGTAGCAATCCCAGAGGCGGTGCTGCAGCGTCCGCACCGAGCTTTGCGACACGCGGTAGGCTGGCCATGATCCCATCGTTTCCTGGGCGTCCTTCCCTGGCGAGGAAAGCCGCGGCAGCGCCTGCAACCTGATCCTCTTTCCTTCCTGTCCGTGACAGGTGGCACAAGAGAAATCCATCACCGAAGAACGCCGGTTAAACAGCGCCTCGCCGGCTTGCAAGAACTCCTGCTCCTTTGGGTGGCGCGTCTGGGCTTCTATCTTCATGCCGTTGGACTTGCTGGCGATGAAGGTCACGAGGTCTTCCATGTCGGAGGGTTTGCCTGGGCTGGAAAAACGCCGCGCGATGGTATCTGCGGTATCGAGATTTTGGATTTTATCCATGCACCACAAAAGCCGCTGCTCTAAATCCATCACGGCGCCGGCATCTTCGAAGTACCGGGGCAGTTTCGCATAGGCGCCTTCAAGCTTGCCCGGCCCCTCGCCGAGATCGCACGCCTCCAGCGAGACATTATTCTTGCCCCGGCGTTCCTTCCAAAGCTGTTCGCCGCGGTCTGCGTTGAGAGACGCGGGATTCGAGAAAGGGTCGCTGAGCATCTCACGATACCGGGCCAGTTGTTTTTCGCTATCGGGCCCGGAGTCCTGCGCGTGCACCTTTTGCAGGGATCCAACACAAAGCAATGCCAACGCCGCCAAAAGAGCTGGAACGCCAGGCAGCCCTTTCATTATCCCTCCCATTTTCTTGCCTTGCGGCTGAAGCTCGGGCAATCATGCATTGTCTTGGCTCATTCAGGTTCAAGAGGCAAGAAAGAGCGGCCCATCATGAAGGATATCGCAGACGCTTCCAGGCGCGACGTGCTGAGAGCGGCCCTTACTGCCGCGGCGCTTGTCGTGGCCGCCCGTTCAGCGCTTGCGGAACCGGCTGATGTCGAGGCTGAACTCAAGAAGCTGTTTGGCGGGAAGCCCATCGGCGAGGGGAAAATCAAGCTGGACATCCCGCAAATCGCCGAGAACGGATTGGTCGTGCCCATCAATTTCGAAGTCGAGAGCCCGATGACGCCCGAGAGCTATGTGAAGTCTTTTCACGTATTCGCCGATGGCAACCCAAACCCGCAAGTCTTCACCTATCACTTCACACCAGAGAGCGGCCGGGCTGCGGGATCAAACCGCATGAGGCTCGCCAGGACAGAGAACGTGATTGCGGTTGCCGAAATGTCGGATGGGACCCTCTACACTGCCAAATCCGAGATCAAAGTCACAATCGGCGGCTGCGGCGGATAATTCTTATGGCAGTATCCAAACCCCGCGTCCGCCTCCCTGCCGAAGCAAGGGCCGGCCAAATTATCGAGATCAAGACATTGATCGCGCACGAGATGGAAAACGGTCAGCGCAGGGATGCGTCCGGAAACGTCGTGCCGCGCAAGATCATCAACAAATTCATAGCCAGGTTCAACGGCAAGGAATTTCTGAGCGTTGACTGGTATCCGGCTATATCCGCGAATCCCTATCAGGCCTTCTATTTCCGCGTGCGCGGAAGCGGCACCTTCGAGTTCGTCTGGAAGGATGATGACGGCTCCGAATACAAATCTACGCATGAACTCACGGTCACCTAGGCATCCGGGTTTTCCGGGTCTTCGCCGATGATTAACCGGCGGGATCTGCTGGCGATGGCGGCTGCTGCTTCCACCGCGCTGCCGGGGATGTCTTTCGTCAAGGCAGCTGCGCGCCAATCGCTGACGCAAGACATGCTCTTGGCTCATGAACCGTTCGGCCGGCTCACGATCCTGCATATTTCCGACTTGCACGCGCAAGTCCGGCCGATGTACCTGCGCGAACCATCGGCCAACGTGGGTACCGGAGAAGCCAAAGAGCGCCCTCCGCATTTCACCGGCGACGCGTTTCTTCGCGCTTTCGGCATCGCGGAGGGTTCGGCCGATGCCTACGCGCTGACGAGCGCGGATTACGAAAGCTTGGCGGGAAGCTATGGGAAGATTGGTGGCCTTGATCGCGTTGCAACTGTGATAAACGCGGTGCGTGCAGACCGCGGCCCTGAAAATATGCTGTTCCTCGATGGGGGCGACAGCTGGCAAGGAAGCTGGGTCTCCCTTCAGACGAAGGGGCAGGACATGATCGATCTGATGTCCCTGCTCAAACCCGATGCCATGACGGGCCATTGGGAGTTCACCTATGGCGCGGATAGAGTGAAGCAGGCCACGGAAAGCCTCGCCTACCCGTTTCTCGCCCAGAATATCCGGGACACTGAATGGAGCGAGCCTGTGTTCCCGGCGAGCAAGGTCTTCGAAAGAGGCGGCGCCAAGATTGCCGTCATCGGGCAAGCTTTCCCCTACACCCCTATCGCGAATCCGAGGTGGATGATCGCGAAGTGGGAGTTCGGCATCCGTGAGGACGAACTGCGGAAGCAGGTGGAGAAGGCTCGCGCCGGCGGAGCGGATCTAGTCGTCCTGCTCTCACATAGCGGCTTCGACGCGGACTGGAAAATGGCAACACGCATCAACGGCATCGACGTTATCCTCACGGGACATACTCACGACGCTCTTCCGCGAGCGGTCGAGGTTGGCAGAACGCTGTTGATCGCCTCTGGCTCCAACGGGAAATTCATCTCGCGCCTTGATCTCGAAATTCGGGATAAGAAGGTTGCGGGATACCGCTTCAAGCTCATTCCCATCTTCGCTGACGTGATCGAAGGAGATGCCGGGATGGCGGAGGCTATCGACAACTCGCGCGCCCCGTTTGAGGGGCAGCTCTCTGCCGTACTAGGGCAGACGGAGAGTCTTCTCTATAGGCGCGGCACCTTCAACGGGACGCTAGACCATCTGATCTGCGAAGCGATAATCTCAGAGCGCGACTGCGAGATTGCTCTCTCCCCGGGCGTTCGCTGGGGAACAACTCTCTTGCCGGGCGACGCAATCACATTCGAAGACATCGCCAATGCTACGGCAATAACCTATCCCGCCTGTTACCGCACCCAAATGACCGGCGCGCAGCTGAAAGAAATCATGGAAGACATCGCCGATAACGTCTTCAACCCCGATCCCTACTACCGGCAGGGTGGCGACATGGTTCGTACCGGGGGGCTTGGTTACAGCATTGATGTCAGTGCTCCAGCTGGGAAGCGAATCTCGGATCTGACCCTTCTCAGGACCGGCGACACGATCGAAGCAGCGAAAAGCTACGTTGTGTCTGGCTGGGCCAGCATGAACCAAGAGGTGGAGGGCCCGCCCATCTGGCAGGTGGTGCGCGACTATGTTTCGCGCGTGAAGACTGTTCGATTGAAAGAGAACACGGCCGTTAAAGTAAGAGGCCTCTGAAGCATTAGCGACCTACGTGGAAGATCCGCGATCTTCCGGGGGAATAAGGAAGATGCCGGATAACCCGCACGCGTGTTTCCGGCATGACAAATTCTCTTTCACGAGATCACGCTCTACGGAGTGAAGGCAGCGGCAATCCCGAATTGTTATACGTCATTCAACCACGAGAGAATCGGCGGGCGCGCCGAAAGGACATCGATAATCTGATCCATCGCGGCGATGTGATAGTGATGGCCATCCTTGTCGATTGCGCCCGTGGCCTGCGCATAGAACCATTTGGCGTAGCGCGAATTGCGCACGATGAGGATGGGCCACGGATAGATGCCACCCCCTTCATAGATTTGGCGCAGCAGATAGGCTTCCTGCGTGCCCCGATAGCATAGGGGCGCATCGAAGAGAATCCGCAACGACCGCAGCTTGGGGTCCGGCGATCTGAGAATAAGGCGGAAGCCTTCGCGGTCGTCATACATGGCATCCAGGAACATTTTCGGCGCAAGGCCGTCGATCGGTTCCCACCGTTCGAACCGTTCTTCTTCTGCCATGGTGAGGATGCCGCCCCTTGGCCTTACGACTCACGTTCGCCCAAACGCCAAAGGTCATGCTATCAGAATTGCCCGGCTGCAAGGAATAGCTATTGAAAGGGTAAGCGGGCTCGATTGCGGTTTACAGCCAGTCCTGCAGAATCGGAATGAGCGGCTCATCGGCGGGTGGCATTTTATAGTCTCGAAGCCGATCCTTGCGAACCCAGGCAAGGCGCTGTCCCTCCAGAGGTTTCGGGTCGCCCTCCCAATTGCGGCAGGCAAAAAGCGCCATGAGCAGGTGAAAGCTTTCATAAGCGTGGCTTGCGAAGGTGAGAGGGGACAGGCAGCGGAGCGGTACAATGATACCAAGCTCCTCCTTCAGTTCCCGGATCAGAGCCAGTTCAGGGGTCTCCCCCTCGGCAATCTTACCGCCAGGGAACTCCCAAAGCCCTCCAAGTTCCTTATGCGGGGGCCTTTGAGCGAGAAGAACGCGCCCGTCCGGATCGATCAAGGCGGCAGCGGCAACCACGACCAGTCGCACCGGAGGGGTATTCGTATCAGCTTCGGTAGTCGGCATTGATTGCGATATACTCATGGGTGAGATCGGACGCCCAAACAGTTGACCGGCCTCCGCCGCCGGTTCCTACATTGACGCGGATCTCGATCTCGCTCCGCTTCACATATTCCGCGCCGTCCCGCTCCTTGTAATTAGGATCGCGCATTCCCTCGCGGGCCACCCGGATATCACCAAACCAGATTGAGAGGCGGTCGCGGTCCGCGGCCTCGCCAGCCTTGCCGACGGCGGCGACGATACGCCCCCAATTGGCGTCCTCGCCGGCAATCGCGGTTTTGACGAGCGGCGAGTTTCCGATGGAAAGCCCTATCCGCCGGGCAGCGTCATCATTTTCAGCCCCTTCGACGTGAATGGTCATCAGCTTCGATATGCCCTCGCCGTCTTTCACCACTTGCAGCGAAAGATCGTGCATGAGACCCAGAAGTGCGGCCGAGAAGGGGGCGGCATCCGGATCGTCTGCATTGACGATCCTGGGTGCGCCTTGCGCAGCGGCAGTGCCGGTCGCAAAGACGAGGAGAGTGTCGCTCGTTGAGGTGTCGCTATCCACGGTAATGGCGTTGAAGGTGCCGTCAATGTGCGCCCGGCATAGCTTTGTAAGCGCCCCGCCGTCGATCGGCGCGTCTGTCACAATGAAGCTGAGCAT
>JBAUNL010000204.1:0-4964 GCA_049579205.1 Rhodomicrobium sp.
GCTTTGGCCCTACCAAGCTCTCTTCCTGGTTCAAGAACATCCAGGCCGAGAAATCGATCTGGATTTTCGATACCTGCGAATCCGGTTCGGCGGGGAGCCTGTTCCGCGCGCGCGATGCCACTGCCGACGATGCTGCCTACTTACGCCTCAAGGACGCCACGGGGCGCACGCTTTTCATGGCCGCAGGCCCGCAGCAGATCGCGGCCGAGGGCTACCGCAATCATGGGCTGTTCACCTATGCGTGGCTCGAAGGTCTCGCCAAAGCGGGGCACGAGGACAAGGTGCAGCTCTTCGACCTTGCCGATTATGTGCAGACCCGCGTTCCCGATCTCAGCCGGGAGCTCAAAGTCTGCAACGCCAAAGGGCCGAGGGAATATTGCCAGAAGCCCATTGTGCGGTTGGGTGAGACCGCGAACTATCCAGTGGCGCCGCGCTATCCCCAAGTGCTGGCCATGCTGGGCGCCGGTGCAAGTGATATTCCTCTTAAGGCGACGCATGTGGTGATCCAAGAAACGGCGCTCTTAGAGAGCCGCAGTGCGGGAAGTAATCGGCGGATCGAGGCAGGCGAGCAAGTGACCCTGATCAGGATCGAAGGTGATCTGGCCCAAATTGCGCAAGGCGGAAAGCTTCTAGGCTATGTCGATAAAAGCAAGCTCCTTAAGCTAAAATGACAAAGGGATTTTCAAAAAATGGGTCGGTGTATTCGATGTTTTTGGTCTGGTTTTACTGGAGTGGCCCTGGTCTTGGCGTTTCTCGCCAGGCCAGCCGCTTCCGCTGATGACTCCCTCAAGCGCGCGATAAATGCCGTCAAGGCGTCCAGCAATGAGCAGCTCATCGCTGAATTTCAGCGCCGCGCGCTGAAGCCAAAAACAAGCCTTAGGGCCTTAAGTGATAAGGCTGTTGGCCGCAGCGTTGAGTCACCTCTCGCCAATATTGACGAGGCTGCCCTGATCCAGGCCGTGCGCATCCAGAGCCGCACCATTTATGGAACGGACGATCGCAAGGAGTGGTATCAAATTGGTGACAAGACAGTGAAGTCCTTGGCCCAGGCATCTGTTGCCCTTTTTAATACCGCCAATATTGTCTCCTCAGGTAGCGCCACCGCCCTGAAGGTGAAATCGCTCAAAGAAACTTGGGGTTTATGCCCTGGCGAAAAGTTCGAAGGCGAGCCCTCTGCTGCGTTCTGCTCTGGCACGCTTGTCCGCCCAGATGCCGTGCTGACGGCGGGGCACTGCGTACACGAGATCGCGGGAGACAACCCGCCTGAAGTGCCGCCTCCGCCTCTCAACGCCATACGCTTTGTGTTTGGCTTCTGGATGGAGGGCGCGAAAACCGGCCCGGTGGCTGTTCCTTCGGAGCACGTCTTTGCCGGCAAAGAAATGCTTGGAGGCGAGAAGGGTGAGTCGAGGGATTGGGCTCTTGTGCGACTTGACAGGCCCGTTCCCACTACGATTGCGACGCCGGTATCGGATTGGGACCTAAAACCTGTGCAGAAAGGCCAAAAGGTTTTCGTGATCGGCTATCCGAGCGGTATTCCGCTGAAATATGCCCCAGGCGCCGAAGTGCGCGATATAACCGACCCGGGCTTCTTCAAGGCGGATCTTGACACCTTTGGCGGTAACTCTTGCTCAGGCGTTTTTGATCAGGCTGCGAACAAGCTTATCGGTGTGCTGGTGCGGGGTGACACCGACTACAAATTGGACCCATCTAGGAAATGTAAGATTGCCCACGTCTGCCCCCGCTATTCTGACTGCCGTGGTGAAGTCGTCACACGCATCAGCGCCGTAACATCTCTCCAATAGTAAAGGGGAGCGCGGAATTTCCCAACGGCAAGCAGCTCGTTGCCTTTTTCAGTTCCCTGAATCATCCCAGAGGGGTCAACCCCGTCCAAACAGACGACCAAGCCACGTTTGTCCTTTTGGCCTCGTCACTGATTTTCCAAGGACTGCGGCGCCGGCGACGGCAAGCTTCCGAAAATCGTCTTCGGCAGAAAGACGGCAAGCCTCAACCTCGCGACGTGTCACGTGTTCGAGCAGGGTAGGATCGATTGAGCCACGGATCAAAGCTTGGACACTAAGCATGTGCACGTAGTCTGTCTTTCGAAGTCCTTTGAAAATCTCCCGCTGGTTTGGATGAATCAGTCCTCTCTTCTCGGCGTCATCCATGAGGGCGTGAAAAGCGAAGCACAAGGACAATTGCTCCTCGTCCGTTTTCGCAATTTTATTCAGCTCAATGATTTCATTACGAAATGCCAGGGTGCTCTCCCACGTATGCTCATGGGGCACTGTCATCCTGACCACGAGTTCTGAAATCTGGGGGGACATGCGATCTAGTAAGGCTTGAGTGTCTTCATCAAGTTCGAGCGGCAGGGCGGTGCTCTGCGCTGCATCTATTCCAGATGACCACTGTGGGCGCTTTGCGTTCAATTCTTTTGTTTTGGGCATTGCTAATTGAATCAAAAAATGAACCCTTCACCAACCAATAAAGCCCCTCCAGCGTGGCAATCTTTAGTTGATTTGTCCGACCACAGTATGACAACTACAACGTGTGTGTTTTCCGGCGCCGAAGTCAATTGAGTTGTTTGGAGGTGTTATGCGTATCGGATTTCGAAACGAGCAAATCGCCTTTCATTCATTAAGTGAGCGCATCGCGGACCAATATCCTGATTTGCTGGTCGTCTGTCGCGGATGAGGAAAATCATCCAAGAGGTTGCGCTGCTTGAGGCCATGCGCCAGTGCCGATCATAATCTGGGTCAGATGTGGTGTTTCGCTTCGTTGACGAAAAACGGCTATCTATGAGGGGAGCGCTCCATTATCGTGACACTTTCACCATTAGTACGAGCTAGACCGTGGCGAGGCGAATTCTCGCAATGACTATGCTGACTGCGACTGTCGCGGTCTCATACCAGGCTGGCGGTCGAGAAGCTGGTGATCCTGGGAAAGGTCTTGTCTATGCGTCCCGGATTTGCGCCCAGTGTCACGCGGTGCGAAGAGGAGATAACTTTTCGAAGAACCCCCTTGCCCCGAGCTTTGAGCATATTTGGATTTCGCCGGATACGACGGGGATAAGCCTGGCCGCTGCTCTCCATGCTGTTCACAAGGATATGCCGAATTACGTGCTAAAGGCGCGCGAACGCGATAGCATCTTCGCCTATATTTTGAGCCTGAAAAAAGAGTGATAGAGGCAGTAACACGGTAACTCTTCGCTTTTTTGGACAGGCGCGCGGGATTCGCCGACACCGACCCTTTCAGTAGAAAGGATTACTTCTTCTTCGGTGAAGCCTTCGGCTTGTGCGGTTGCGGAGCGTTCTTCTGGTCATCCAAAATCCGTGCAGCCGTTTTCGCCTGAACACTCGGTTTCGTAGATTGCGGCTTCTTCCCGAGCTCCTTGGCTGCTGGCTTTACTATCTTGGGGTCGGGTTTCTGCTTAACTGCCATGATGACTTTTCCTTCTAGGGACAAGAGGCAACAGTGTGGCCTCTATACAGTCATGGCGTGATTCGGCGCGGTCAATAGCCTTTCAAGAGCACAATCCACAACAAAGGGGAGTGACAGATACTCTGCTCTTATCGAGGCGGTTGAGGATAGCAATGGAGATAAGGGTGGCTTCTGGGTCCACTTCATCGATATTGGTGAACTCGTAGTCCAAAAGAGGATTCAGGAGGTGCGGCACCGATCCTGCCAAGGCCGCCGCGACCCGGCCACTCCATGACGTCAGCAGGCAGGGGCTTGGCTCGCACCAACGACGCCGCGCTGCCGATGCCAGACGCGCTAGCCCTTTGCAGCTTCGCCCGTATGATGCGCCGCTTGAGTGTGTGGCTTGACTAAGTATGCAGCGCCGACGCCTACAGCTCGCCCTTAAGCTGCAGGTATGCCGTGAAAGCAAGCGCGGTGGCTAGTGGTTGACCGGATAAAGGGAAGCTTCAGGCTGTTACCAACCGCAACCGCAGCCGCAGCAGCCAGAGCTGGCAGAACCGCCCCAGCCTGCGCCAGAGCCATAATATCCGGGATAGCCAGCTCCCGAACCCCAGCCTGCCGTTGCAAGACCAAGGCCAAGGCCCGTTCCCCAGCCTCCGCCCCAACCCCAGCCCCTGCCTAAGCCGTATCGGTGCCACCGGCCGCCCCAATAAGCCCGGCGCAAACCCGCGCCGCGCCATCCCAAACCCCTCGCGCCATAGAAGCCGGCACGATGGAAGCCGGCATGATGGAAGCCTACCCGGCCGACACCGAGGCGAGCGCCGCCAAATCCATGTCCCAAGCCGCCACGGAAGCCGCCACCACGGAAGGCTCTTACCTGAATAAGGCCGTTATCGCCTTTTGTAACTTGGCTATAGACTTTGCCTGGATCAGCTGCCGCTGGAAATGCAGCCGCGCCTTTCGGGTTCATAAGGCACAGCCCGAGAGCGGCCGTCGCACAAATCGCGATGTTGGCTTTTTGCATGGGGACCTACTTTCTGTTTTCTGGTCCGTACCAAGCGCTCCCTTGCTCCCAAGGATCAGTTTGGCATTGATCGGATTAACAGGAAGTAATCATTCTTGAGCCTGACGCTGGTGCAGAAGTGGTATGAACCATGCCTCCGCATTTGCGGCTTCGATCAGCCGTTGGACGTTTGGCACCCATACCTCCCGTCGCGAGGGCAGCTCAATGATTTTCCGCAGTCCGCCTACGAACCCCGCGCGCCTCTCGCAAAAGGCGAAGAGTTACCGTGTTACTGTGCAGCTCCTAGCGCGGACGCGGGAACTCCGCATAAAAGGCTAAAAGGCCCTCGGCGGTCCGCAATAGCTGCTAAGTCACCGAAAATGTTAGGGCACTTAGTGAAGCGCCCGCAAACGCCACCTGGTAGCGCTGCGGCTAAGCGCGAGCTGAGCCCATCGCCAATTTCTTTTCGGAAGCCGAACCGGCAGAAGCCAGCGCAAACGCCACCGATTACGAGATCGCCTATTTCGCGAAGCCGCCGGCCTGA
>JBAUNL010000205.1:0-2350 GCA_049579205.1 Rhodomicrobium sp.
CTATTGGTAGCTTCACAGCCTCCACACACGCCCTGAACTGCTCCATCGATGACCCCCGCGAGTAGGTGCCAAAGGGATCAGCCTGCCGCTTGCCGGACGAAGCACCAACGAGAACAGACAACCAGAAAGCGCTGGGGGTAGCTGCACAGCTTCCACGCAAGTCCTAAGCTGATGAACCGCGGGACCGGCGCTGTAAACGTCGAGGGCAATGCTACCTCTTTCGTGGCCAACCACGGCCTCGATAATGTGCTTTGGCTGATTTGCTTGTTCCGCTCGCGTAATGAACCACCGCCGAAAGCTGTGAAAGTCGATCAGTGATCGTGCACTGCCCTCAACGAACACGGCAATTCCAAGTACCCTCGTGTACCTACCGAACTCCTGCGAAACGGGTGCGGCCCGCTTCCGCAACGCATCCTCTTGTCTTTCCGGAAGTTCGTCAAAGAGAAATGCACCTATGGGCTTTCCCTCGCATCTTCGTTGTATCAGTTGGTTGAGTTGGGGGTGAATTGGTACGATCCTCTCACCTGCTTTGGTCTTGGCCTGCCGAACATTGAAAGCACCGTTCGCGCAGTCACCAACAGTTAGGTCTCCAATCTCATGAAGTCGCATCCCCGAAAGCGCCGCGATGAGCATGACGTCACGTAGTCTTGCGGAGGGATCGCTCTCGAACAGCGTTACGAGTTCCTCATCTGTGAAAGGTCGTTGACGCTTATCTCTGGGTAGTCTTCGCGGCTTTAGGCGCTGATTATGCCAAGGATTGTCACCCTTCACGTGACCTCGCTTCAGGAGCCAGCCCCAGTAACTCGATAGCCCGGTCAAATACTTGTTTACAGTCCGCGGGGCTAAGGAGTTAGAAAGATACTCCACAAACTCCCCTGCCGTCTTTCGATTAGTCTCCTGCAAGGTTAGCGTAGACTTCCATGCAGTTAGCTCTGTGACCGCTTTGCGCTTCTCTGCCTTGGTGGTGGCCTTGATGTTCTCTTGCCTAAGCCACTTCTCCAGATACTCTGTGACTGGCACGTACTCTCCACGCGCGAGCGCTGAAAAGCGCACGAGTTCACGCTCAGGAACCTTATACTCAAGCTCATCGATGACCTGGTCGATCGCGAACTGTTTGGGGCAACCCAGGACTTCCTCGTCCCAGTGAGCACGGCCTTCGCCTTCCCAATCGTAATCTCGTATGCTTTTGGCCTTCGCTACAAGCGGATCGAGCTTGTGCAGGTTCCGCGCGTCGATAAGGCGCTCCTCAACTTGCGCGAGCGCAGCGTACCGTTTGGACTGCGCCTGACGTAAGTCGCTTGTTTTGAGGTTAATCCGGAGCTTGGTCGTGCCGATGGCTTCGCGGAGGGACGGAGGCACCGTTTTTACAACCCACCAAATCCTTCCCCGAAGCTCAAGATGAGCGAGGTTTGCTCTTTGCCGTTTTGACATTCGTTGAGATGCGTTGTCCCCAAGATGTGTCCCCAAGAAAAGCCCCCAAATGCGGCTTTTTTCAATGGGTTAAACAACTTAGTCATCTTGGGAGTGAGGTCCCTTCACCCGCTCCATTTTCGCTCTAGGCCAAGTTGATCCACTGCCACAACCTTCGACGGTAAGGCCGTCTGATTTGGGAGGCGTCTACCTGACGCCGAACCTTGTCCAAATGCCATGCCTCTGGTAACTAAACCTATACGTTGACCGGACAGCTAGGCGTGAAGCCAGAACGCCGGCGTCTGTTGCGGTGACGTCGGAAGGCGGCAGCCAATGAGCTATGACATTTTTTTAAGCTATTCCAGAACCGACCAGGCCCTCGCGGAGCGCTTCGTGCAGGCCGCGTCCGGACGCGGCCTCAAGGTCTGGTACGATCAATTCATCTCGGGCGGCACCGATTGGCGCGACACGATCGTCGCATCATTGCGCAATTCCAGGGCCCTCGTGATCCTTTTCTCGGAAGCGTCCAACGCCTCGCGCCAGCTCATCAAAGAACTGGCGATTGCCGATAATTTCTCGAAGCTCGTTATTCCGGTGCTAATCGAGAAAACCGAACCGCGCGGCGCATATCTTTACGAGATGGCGTCGCGCAACTGGATCAACCTCTATCCCGGCCCCGAATCGAGAATAGAGGCGTTGGTTGACAGGCTCGCGGGCCAGCTCGCCGCGGGGAACGGCGAGCCGCAGTTCTCCGCGCCGCGCCCGATAGGCGCCACTCCGGAACGCGCCCGGCCTTCCCGCCCTGCCGCCGAGGCCGCAATCCCGGCAGCCAGTGGGCCGTGGTTTCCGCTTGGGCGTTTCGATCTTTTTATCCTCATGCCGCTTTTGATCTATTCTTTCATCCGGGAATTGACCGTCACCGACAAAAGCGGCTTGGGCT
>JBAUNL010000206.1:0-7450 GCA_049579205.1 Rhodomicrobium sp.
GAAGGACCCTCAGACGCTGGTCGTCCATCCGGACCAAGGCATCTCCACCCTTGCCGATGTCAAGGGGAAGCCTGTGATGGTGGCGAAGTTCTCCCAGCAGGAATTCTGGCAGTTCCTAAAACAGAAGTTTGGTTTCAGCGATGATCAGCTCCGTCCCTACACCTATTCAGCGGCGCCATTTCTCGCCGATCCAACCGCGATCCAGCAGGGCTATGTGACGGAAGATGCGTTCCTGCTCGGAAAGCAAATGCCAAAGCCACCAGTGGTTCTACTGCTGGCCGACTATGGATATCAGAACTACGCGACGGCCGTGTTTGGTTTGCGCTCCTTCATCGAGAAAAAGCCTGCCATTGTCCAAGCCTTTATCGAGGCTACGCGCAAGGGATACGAACAATGCATGGCGGGCGACTATGCTACGGGTATGAAACTGCTTCTGACCATGAATCCGGATCATGGAGAACCACTGTTCCACTTCAAGCTCAAGGAGATGAAGTCGCGCGGATTGGTTGATGGCGGCGATGCAGTATCCACTGGGATCGGCGCGATGACCGATGCGCGCTGGAAAGATTTTTTCGACACAATGAGCGCAGCCGGCGTCTATTCTCCGAAGCTTGACTACAAATCTGCGTATACGCTTCAATTTATTGGCCATCATCAATGACAGCCGATCCGTTTGCGATCCCCATTATTGATATCTCAGGGTTTCTGCATAGGGAAGATGCAGAGCGCGAGCGCATCGCGCGTGCTTTCGGCGAAGCGTTCGAGCAGGTAGGCTTCGCCACCATTACGGGACACGGCATAGATTCAAAGTTGATAGAGGAGACCTATGCGGCCATGCGGGAGTTTTTCGCATTGCCGCTTGGCGAGAAACTTAAGTCGACACCGCCGGAGAAAGCCAAATCGAGAGGCTATTTGCCTGTCGGGATTGAAAGCGTCGCGGCGACGCTTTCAGGAGAGACGCCGCCAGATCTTTGTGAAGCGCTCGTGTTCTACGGCCTTGCGCGTCCGCATGCTTCGGACGCCAAGCCGATCATCTGGCCAGAACGCCCGCCCGCGATCCGTGAGCTGGTTCCGCGCTATCATGAAGCCTTGAAGCGTCTGGGCCAGCAGCTCGTGCGCCTTGCGTCACTCGCTCTGAACTTGCCGGAAACCTTTCTCGACCCATTCTTCGAAGATCCCGGAATCGTCCTTCGCTTTGTGAATTATCCCGACCAGCATGATCCGCCGGCACCGGGGCAACTACGTTACGGAGCCCATCATGACTATGGGGGTCTTACGATCCTCAGGCAGGACGATGCTCCGGGAGGATTAGAGGTGCGCGATCGCAAAGGCGTATGGCACCCCGTGCCACCCAGTCCGGATGGGTTCGTCATCAATATTGGCGATCTTATGTCGCGATGGACCAACCGGAGATGGCGATCCACGCTTCATCGTGTCGTAAATCCCGGAAGAGAACTTTCGGGGACGGCCCAAAGACTCTCAATGGTGACGTTTTTCAGCCCCAATGAGCAGAGTGAGATCGCATGCTTGCCGTCCTGTGTTACGCCGGAGAAGCCACCGCGTTGGCCTCCTGTCAAAGCCGGAGACTATATCCGCGATAAGATCATGAAATCGATGGATATTGCCTCCGCTGAAGCAACCTGACGCTTCCTGCCATGCGAGCACGATCGCATGACCCGCCAGCAATTCGCGCTATCCAACTTCAAGCACCCTTGATGCTTTGCCATGGGGCTGGGCCGCGCACCGTTTGTTACACGGGCCCGCAGCCATGTCAGGACTCCTATACTAGGGTGATCCGTTTTTCACTGCGTCGGGATATTTCGCTGTCATTTTCGCGATAAACGCCGCATCATTAACGAATTCTGCCGTGTACGCCTTTTTGTAATCGAGGCCAGGCTTGTACAAACCAGCCTTCACCATCGCTTCGTAGAATGATTTCCACCGCGCATCGTTCATCGTCCCGATCCCCTGTTTAAGGGCATCCCCGGAAAGCACGATGCCACGCGCTTTCATTTCATGAAGCGAGTAAGCAATCTGACCATCAGGCGTATTGGCTTGTTGCTGCACCAGCTTGCTGCCGGGTTTCGGATCTTGCCAGAAGCTGTACCAGCCTTCGAGGGTGGCTTGCGTCATCCGCTTGACGAGGTCTGGGTTCTTCTTGATGACATCGGCGCGCGTTACCAGCAGGGCCGCGTAGGTGTCCCAAGCGTAATCCGAGAGCAGAAAGATGTTCGGATCGACACCGCCCTGCTTGATCGCATAGGGCTCCGCTGTCAGATAGGCCTGCTGCACCGCCATCTTGTCCGAGAGAAAGGGTGCCATCTGGAAGGTATATGGCCGGACCTGGTCGTCCGTGTACCCATATTTCGACTTTAACCAGGGCCAGAAGGAGCTGAAGGAGTCCTGCGAGAGAAGGATCGGCACGCCCTTCAGGGATTCCATCGTGTCAAGGCCCACACCCTTATGAGATAAGATAACCTGCGGGTCTTTCTGGTACTGCGCGGCAATCGCAACCAAAGGCACACCTTGTTCGAGCGCATGCAGCAGCTCACCGTCGGTGTGAAGCACGACGAAGTCCGCCTTGCCGCCCAGCAGCAACAATGAGCCATTTACTTGCGGGCCGCCGGGCTGCAAGTCCATATCGATGCCGTATGCCTTATAGATGCCGGTCGCTACCGCTTGATACGGGCCGCCGTGCTCCACTTCAGGAAACCAATCCTCGTACATGGTAACTTTGTCTGCCGCATGCGCAGGCGGCGATGCGCAAAGCGCGGAAGCCCATGCGGCCATTGCCGCAACAAGTGCGGAACGAATGTTCCTTGTCAGTGACATCGAATTGCCCTCGTAAGCCGGTTTTCGCCAGTTAGGCGAACGCTAACGAAGCAAATACCATGCCACTACAGCTCGGAGATCCTTGGGCAAAATGCCCCTAGCTGGATAGTTGTTAGTCGCGAGGGGATAGACAGAACCGGAGTCTAACATCACTGGTTCAGCAATCCATATCCATGGCACAGGCTTTGCATCGCACACCCTGCGTAGCACAACCACGTGCCCGTCGGAAATTCGAGTGCAGGTGCAATTCAAGGGAGCACAGAAATGGCTGTAAGTGAGGGTATATTCGCTTCCAGCCCGGCTCGAAGCTCCAGGGAGCGGGACCGTGCATCCTGTGTACCGCTTATATCGCTGAAATCCGTGGGCAAGGTATTCCCTAATGGGACCGAGGCCATTCGCGGGTTCAGCCTCGACATTCCAGCGTCTCCGCAATTCCTCAGCCTGCTCGGTCCCTCCGGCTGCGGGAAGAGCACCTTGCTGCGGATCATCTCGGGCCTGGACGCCTGCAGCTCCGGCAGCGTCGAGTGGCCAAGCATCGCTAATGGGACTGGTCCCCGTTCGAAAGCTGAAATCGGTTTCGTATTTCAAGAGCCGACACTACAGCCTTGGTCAACCGTATTTGAGAATGTCTATTTACCGCTACGGCTGAGGGGAAAGCGGCGCGGCCAGGCGCGTGATCAGGTGATGGAGGTGTTGAAGCTCGTCCATCTCGACCGGTTTGCAGAGGGCTACCCGCGCCAGCTTTCCGGCGGCATGAAAATGCGCGTGTCAGTGGCACGCGCCCTCGTCATGCAGCCGCGGGTGCTGCTTATGGACGAGCCCTTCGCGGCCCTCGACGAGATAACGCGCCTTCAGCTCAACAACGATCTCTTGGAGCTGTGGGAAGCGCAAGGGCTTACGGTGATCTTCGTAACGCACAGCATCTACGAGTCGGTTTACCTGTCGGATCGTATCGCCGTGATTGGAGCCCGGCCGGGCCGGCTCGTTGCGGATATTCCGATCGAGGTGCCTTATCCAAGAACGGAGCAGTTCAGGACATCCGCGGTCTACAACGAGCATTGCCGCCGAGTGTCGGCGCAGTTGAAGGCCGCGATGGGCTCGGCAGGGGTGGCACATGTCTGATCGCTTACTTGAGATGGATGCAATCGAGGCCTTGGACGATAGCACCCGGGCTGCGCCCGCGGCCCGTCGACCGACGCTGGAAAAAGCATTCGCCGCGGGGGCACCCTATTTGTTTGGACTCCTCTTCCTCTCAAGCTGGGAGATCATCGTGCGGGCCGAGGACGTTCCCGTCTATTTGCTGCCCAGCCCCTTCGTGATTGCGGAGACCTTAGTCAAAGATTTTTCTGTGCTGTTGCCGAGCCTGATTTTCACGTTGAAGACGACGGTGCTCGCCTTCCTCATGGCTGCGGTAGGCGGATTACTGCTTGGCCTGCTTTTTACGTTTTCCCGGTGGATCGAACGAACGCTCTTTCCTTATGCGGTCATCCTTCAAGTAACGCCCGTTGTCGCAATCGCGCCTCTAATCATCATCTGGGCGAAAGACACGCAGCTCGCGCTTTTGATCTGCGCCTGGATCGTCGCGTTCTTTCCGATCGTCTCCAACACCGCGGTGGGGCTGAACAGTACGGACCGCAACCTGATCGACCTCTATCGCCTCTATGGTGCGTCGAAGCTGCAGACCCTGATGCTGCTTAAACTGCCGAGCGCCCTGCCCTACTATCTTGCCGGCCTGCGCATCTCGGGAGGTCTCTCGCTCATCGGCGCCGTTGTGGCGGAGTTCGTCGCTGGAACCGGCGGCACCCAATCCGGTCTTGCTTACCGCATCCTGGAGTCGGGCTACCGGCTCGAAATCCCGCGAATGTTCGCGGCGCTCTTTCTGATCTCGCTTAGCGGTATCCTCATTTTTGCGTGCCTGTCCTTGTTTTCGCGCTTTTTGCTAAGGAATTGGCACGACAGCGCGATTCGCGACTGAGGCTTCGTTATTCTAGCCTTCCTGGATTGCTTCGCGGCGATACCATCGCCACTACTCCTCTTCAGCGTGTGAGCTCAACGCGAGCGGTGGTATAGAGTTCTACACATTCACCGGTTCTGACGCCTTCGATCAAAGTCAGATCCCAGCCCGTCATCGCCGCGAACCGCTCGACCGTATAGTCCTTGAAATTGAAGGCGAGCCTGGCGAGTCGCTGCACATCTGCGTTGCGCGCGCCCAGCACAAGCGTCTGAATTCCCCCATTAAGGATCGCGCCAAGGCACATCGGACAAGGCTCGCAGGTCGCATAAAAGGTGCATCCCGGGAGTGTGCGCTGCAGCAGCTTCTGCGTGGCATATTTGACCGCGAGCGTCTCGGCGTGGGCCGTCGCGTCCGAAGCCGAGACTTTCAAACTGCGGCTTCTTACGACGACCTCGCCATCGCGCACGATAACAGCGGCGAAGGGCTGCTCGCCCTGCGCGGCGCCTGCTTTCGCTTCTTCAATAGCGAGACCCATGAAATAATTGTGGTCACGGTCCAAGATCGTACTCCTTCCTAACTGCATCTCTACCCCTCGCTACTCATCGTAAATTCGCTTCATAACCGCAGCGTGAGCCGCCAATGCGGCTTCCACATCAAAATTGCGGAATTGACCGTCTCCAATAATCTGCGCGCCATTAATGTATGAGTAATCGACACGGAACGGGCCGCAAAGTAGCAGTGCCGCCAACGGGTCGCGCTGCGTCCCCGATAGGCCGAGTTGATTGAGGTTTATGGCAATGAAATCGGCGCTCATACCCGGCGCGAGGTAGCCAATGTCGTCGCGGCCGAGAAGGGCAGCGCCACCGCGTGTGGCCATCTCCAGCGCCTCCCGCGCCGAAAGCGCCTTCGGCGTGCCGCCGAATCCGCCGCGGCCGCCCGGTTTCTCCGAGAGATAGTGATGCGGGGCTACGCGCTGGAGAAGGAGCGCAAGACGCGCCTCCATAAACATATTCGAAGTATCGTTCGAAGCCGAGCCATCGACGCCGAGCCCCGCCTTAACGCCTGCGTCCAGCATTTCGCGGATTTTGGCGATGCCTAAGCCGCAACGCATATTCGCTGAGGGGCAGTGAGCGACACCGGTCCCGGTTTGCGCGAAGCGTTTGATTTCTTCCGTTGTCAGGAAAATCGAGTGCGCGAACCAGATATCAGGGCCGAGCCAGCCAACCGATTCAGCGAAGTCAACCGGCCGCATACCATAGATTTCTTGGCAATATGTTTCCTCGAAAAGCTCTTCCGCCAGATGGGAGTGCAAATTGACGCCGGGATGGCGTCTCCCAAGCGCCGCCGCTTCACGCATGAGGCTGGGTGTCACCGAAAACGGAGAGCACGGCGCCAGAACAATCCGGCACATTGAGTGCCGGCCATTGTCGTGATAGCGGTGGATCAGCCGTTCGGCGTCTTCGAGAATAGTATCCTCGTTCTCGACGCAGCTGTCAGGCGGCAGCCCGCCCTGGCTTTCGCCGCGCGACATAGCGCCCCGCGCCGCATGAAACCGCATGCCGATTTCATTCGCCATATCGATCGTGCTGTCGAGCGTGCAGTTATTTGGCAGGATGTAGAGGTGATCCGAACTCGTGGTGCAGCCGGAAGCGATGAGCTCCGCCATCGCGACCCGCGCAGAGATCCTGATCGCATCGTCGTCCAGCTTAGCCCAGATCGGATAAAGGGTCTTTAGCCAGACGAGAAGTTCGTCATCCTGGACCATAACCCTCGTCAGGTTCTGGTACATGTGGTGGTGGGTGTTCACCATGCCGGGCATGACGATATGACCCGAGAGGTCCAGCACTTCATCCGCTTGCATGGATGAAAGACTTTCCGAACTGCCGGCCGCTTCGATAATGCCGCCGCGGACGAAAAGCGCACCGCCCCTGATCTCGCGCCGGGCGTCATCAAAGGTCGCCAGATACTCGATGTTCTTGACGAGAAGGGTGGTCATTGACTCACTCCTGGCACGGAACGGGTTGCTTGAGACGCTATCTGCTACTGTTTCAAACAGACCATGTGCGGCATAGGACTTGTTTTCCGAAGGTATTGTTGCATCTGACGCAACACTTGACGGCGTTTCGCTCCTAAGTTTAGATCAAGAAAATGGGCAAAAAGCCTTCTGCCTAGATTATGGGCATGAACTTATTTAGTGGGCAGATAACGAGTTAAACTTGGGCACTATGCTCGTAACAAGACCCCTGCAGGATGTCAGTGACTTGAATAAAGGCTCGATCACCGCTCAGGCAGCCCGTATCATTTTTCGCGGCGTCTTTATGGTGCCGGATTTTCTGGAATTCGCAGAACATCGAGCGAGGCGGCTTAATATACAGTTAGAGGTCAAGGAAGCCGCCCCGTCCGAAATAGGCGTTCATGTTTCCGGGGCGCCTGAGTTGATCGACGCCTTCGAAATCGCGTGCAGCCTCGGCCCTTATGACTGCCTCGTCTTGGACCTCGTGCGGGAAAACCTGCCGGGGGAGAAGCATGGGTAAGGAAGGCGAGTGGCACCCCATCTCACTTTCCGAGTCGGTCGAAAGCGGCACTTCGGCGGGAGTGCAGCTTCTTGGGCGCGAACTTGTGGTTTGGCGCGATAGTGCCGGCGCCGCCCACACATGGGAGGAT
>JBAUNL010000207.1:0-7089 GCA_049579205.1 Rhodomicrobium sp.
AAATTAGGCTGTCCGCACCATTACCACGCGGTTTGGCTGTTATCGCTGAACTATAAGACCGAAGAAGTGGCCGCGATCCTGTCATTCTCGCCGCGCTGGGTCCAACGCCTCGTCAAGCGCCACCCAAGGCGGGGCCCGACGGCCCGGCTCACATTGAAGCCGGCGCTATTGGCAGCGACAGCCGCTTGCAAATCGCGTTTTGGCACAAGTTGGGGGACGATGGCCTACCCGGCAGAAGATCCCCCTCATTGCTCCGATCGATTTCATGGAGTTCTTGGTTTCCGAGAATGTCTATGCCGATAATGCCATGAACCGACGGATGATGTACCAATATGGCGCCCTGCTTCCCGCTAGTCCGCATGGTTATGTCGGCCAGGGGGTCGACGAAGTCAGCCGGGCAAAAAGCGGCGTAGAGGACGCTCCTCTCGCGGCGGCTCTCGCCGGAACTGCTTCCCTCCGGCAAGCCGGAATAGCCGTGGCGCAGCCTGTCGGCCGGGGCGACGCCGCCATTTTCGCTTGCGCAAGCCAGGGGAACGGCAAAGCCTATTGCGAGGACAGCTAAGTATAGCTTCATGCTACTTTGCGTCCTGAGCAGCGCGGGCGGCTTCCGCTAATTTCTGCTTGTCCTCCTCCGTCAGCGCGGGGGACTCGACCTTGACCGTGATTTTAGCGATCTTGCCGTTGAACTTGAACGGCACTTGATAGTCGCGATCATCCACGGGCGTCCCGGTATCCGACCCGATATCGAAGGTCTCGCCCCAAGGTAAGGTCAGCGGTACGGTGCGATCCATCGTCTGCGTTGCGACCACCTTCCCGTCCACCTTGAAGGTGCCGGTACCGGAACGGCCAAGGCCGCTAATGTTGTTGAATGCAAGGGTCGCAAAGCCGAGCCCATCATATTTGAAGGCGAACTCAAGCGTGTGCTTACCAGGCGAAAGCTCCTCCGGGCCCTCCCAGCGGACGCGCTTGAGATCGAGCAGGTTCCAGACGAAGACAGGCTTGCCCTTGAGCAGATAAAGCCCATAGCCGCCGAAGCGCCCGCCATCGGTGACGATTATGCCTTCTGCCTTCGCTTGCGGTGCAGCAATCCCTGGCTGTTCCTCTCCGCCCGGAATGTCGATCTCCGCCGTGATGGTGTAGGACGTATTCAGCAGAGACGGCGCCGTCCCTCGCGGAATGCCTGTAACCGGCACACCGGTATAGACGAATTCAGTCCTGCCTCCCGATATCGAGGGCCGCGGCGTCACGGTACGCGCCGCCACAGAGGCGTCGAGCGGGAACACCTGATATTTGCCGAACTCGGCAAACATCAGGTCCTTCATCTCCTTCACCTTGGCAGGATTGGCTGCGGCGACGTCTGTGTATTGCGTCCAATCGTTATAGAGGTCATACAGCTCGAACTTGAACGCATTGGCGGGATCCAGGATCGCCTTGCTGAGCAGGTCCCATGGCGCTCTGATTGGGACCGCGCTCAGCATCCAGCCCTCATTATAAAGGCCCTGTACGCCCCACATCTCGAAATATTGCGTGTGATGGGGCGAATGAGCATCCGCATTGGCTCTGTCGAATGTATAGGCGAGGCTCACGCCTTCGATGGGCTTCTGCCCGACGCCGTCAACCATGACCGGCGCCGGGATTCCGGTCACCTCCAGGAGTGTCGGCACGATGTCGATTACATGGTGGAACTGGTTGCGGATGCCGCCCTTATCAGTGATCCGCGCCGGCCACGAAATTGCCACGCCCTGGCGCGTGCCGCCGAAGAAGGACGGAATCTGCTTGGTCCACTTATAGGGTGTGTTGAACGCCCAGGCCCACGGCATGGCGAAGTGGGGGTAAGTCTGATCGGTGCCCCAAGCATTGTACCACTTCATCTGCTCCTGAACCGGCAGCTCGATGCCATTGAACTGCAGAAACTCGCTTGGCGTGCCGTTCGGCGAGCCCTCGGCGGAAGCGCCATTGTCGCCGCTAATATAGATGATCAGCGTATTGTCGAGCTTGCCCATATCTTCGACCGCCTGAATCACGCGGCCGATTTCATGGTCGGTGTAAGCGAGATAGGCGGCGTAGACGTCGGCCTGCCGGATGTAGAGCTTCTTCTCTTCGTCCGAAAGCGTGTCCCATTTCTTTACGAGATTGTCCGGCCAGGGCGTCAGCTTGGCATCCGCAGGGATCACGCCGAGCTTCTTCTGGTTCTCGAAAATCTGATCGCGCAGCGCGTTCCAGCCATTATCGAAAAGGTGCAGATCGCTGATTTTTTGAATCCATTCCGGCGTCGGATGATGCGGCGCACGCGTGCCGCCAGGGACGAAGTGTAGGAAGAACGGCATCGAAGGATTGATGACATTCAGCTGGTTCAGCCAGTGAATGGCATCATCCCCCATGGCCGTGGTCAGGTTCCACTTCGGATTGCCCACATAGGGGTAAATTGCCGTTGTGTCGTTGAACAGGTTCGGCTGCCATTGGCTGACAGCCCCGCCAAAAAAGCCGTAGAAATGCTCGAAGCCCATGCCAATGGGCCATTGATCGAACGGCCCGGCTTGGCTTAAATTCCATGTCGGCGTGTTGTGAGCCTTGCCGTACCACGAGGTGCGGTAGCCATTCTCAAGCAGGATACGGCCGATCGTGGCATTATCCTTGCCTAGATAGCTGTTATAGCCGGGAAAGCCCGTCGCCGCCTCGGAGATTACGCCGAAGCCGACCGAGTGGGGATTACGCCCCGTTATTAGCGCCGCCCTTGTCGGCGAGCACATCGCCGTCGAGTGGAAATTTGTATAGCGCAACCCGTTCGCGGCGATGCGGTCGAGCGTGGGTGTTGGGATCACGCCGCCAAAGGTTGAGGGCGCGGCAAAGCCCACATCGTCGATCATGATGAGCAAGATATTCGGCGCGTCCATCGGAGGGACCACCTGCGTAGGCCAGGCCGGCTTCGACTGCGCGGCATTCAGCTCGATCTTGCCCTTGAAGGGTTGTGGCGGCGGCGGAAGGTACCGGCCATCGATCGTCGTGGTTGCGTCGGGCGCGCCAGGCGTGCCCGTCATTTGCTGCGCTAGAGGGGAGCCGTGATGGACGATCAGAAGAAAAAAAGTAACGAGACTGAGTAGACGCATACCCATAACGGCTATCCTAAGCATATGTCCGCAATTTCATCGGCATCGACGATCGCGGGCCCGTCTGTTTTCAGCGCCTCGTGATTAGCGGTCTCCAGCTCCGGAACGACGCACCACCCATAACTTCACATCGTCAGCACGACACGGAACTCTGCCTTGCCGCTCATCATGCGCGCGTAAGCCTCGCCTGCCTTTTCGAGCGGGTATGTCTCGATCATCGGACGCACGCCCGCTAGTTCGGCGAAGTTCAATGTATCCTCGGAATCGGCTGGCGTTCCCGTAGCCCAGCCTTCGATTTTTCGAGCACCGCTAATGAGTTGGACCGGTGTGACCTCAATGGGATCAAATGTCACGCCGACAACCATGAGCTTCCCGTTTGGCCCCAGTCCGTTGATCAGTTCCGACATAGCTTTTGAGCTTGGTGCCGTGGCTAGAATGACCTGAGCGCCGCCCAGCTTTTGCAAAGCCTCTGCTGGGTTGGTCGATTTGCTGTCGATGTACGTGCTCGCTCCCAGTTTCTTCGCAAGCGCTGTGGTTTCGGACCCGCGCCCGATCGCAGCCACTTTGTAACCAAACTTGTTTGCGAATTGAATCCCGAGGTGGCCTAGACCGCCTATACCCTGCACGGCGACAAGGTCACCTGGAAGCGCACCACTGTGGCGCAGCGCGTTATAGGTGGTAATTCCAGCGCAAAGCAGCGGTGCTGCTTCAGCGTCGCTTAAACTTTCCGGTATCGAAACGAGGGCTTCGACCGGAGCCACCATGTACTGCTGATATCCGCCGTCATAGCTGATGCCTGGAATTTTCAGATTGCGGCAATTGCGAAAATCTCCTCGCCGGCACTCGCGACAGGTGTTGTCCTGGCCGCCATGCCAGCCGACACCAGCACGCTGCCCCTTCTTCCACTCGGAAACGCCCGCCCCCACTTCGTCGATGATGCCTGCCACTTCATGTCCTGGAACGCGGGGATACTGAATTCCGGGCCAAGAACCTTCTTTCGCGAACACGTCACTGTGGCAAACTCCACAAGCCTGCACTTTGATCCGAACGTGTCCAACACCCGGTTTGGGTATCTCGCGCTCGACAATCTGGAAATCTGCTCCGGGATCGGAGACTTGCGCTACCTTCATCGCACCTACTGCTGATGTTGCCGTTGCCCTAAATCTTCCCATGGCTTCAGCCATAGTTGAAAAGTACCTACTGTCACTCGCGATCCCACATAACCTTCGCTGGGTGCGGGCGCGACGGCAAAGAGCATGAGGGGCGTCATTGGTTACATTGCGCTAGAAATGCTGGGCGAAGGGCTTGGTTCCCATCGATGGAGAAGGCTGCGTCCGTGGAATCAAGCTTTTCCTGGGTTCGTGAGTCGTCGTCGCAGGTAAGGCCCGAGAGACTTAACGTCCTGCTTGGCACAGCATGAAGCTTGCGTCCGTCGCGATGTTCGGCCGTGCTTCCGCCCGGTAATCCTTGTTCCGGAAGGTGACGCCGCGCCGACCGGCGGCATCCGCGAGATAAAGACGAACGTTGGTTCGAAGATTACTCTGTCCGAGATGTCTATGAGTTGGGTCCAGTCCTCATGGAAGAAACCGAGAGTCTTGACTTCGGCCGCCGTTACGATCCCCACCCATTTCATACTGACGGTGGGATTGGTGCTGCTTCCCCATATGGCGGCCTGATCGCGAGCGGGTGGCACGTCTGCGCGGTGATGATGCGGATGCTCGTTGATGGCCTGATATCCCGCCGCGCAAGTTTGGGCTCCCGGGGATGGATCAAATCCCGTGGCTGAAGCCTGTGAGACCGGGGGATGCGCTTCGATGTCGGTTGGAGATTACCTCGGCAAGGCTGTCTCAGTCCCGGCCTGGTTGTGGGATCATTTCGATGGAGATTGCAATGGTGAACCAGAACGGCGAGGTGGTTATGACCTGCTCTGGCACCGCGATGTACCGGACACGTCCTAAGTAGTCAGCCGGCTTTGACGTCAGCCGCGCGATCCCCCGTGCGGTGCGAGCTTAAAAGCGAGTGCCCAGTCTTTAGAGCAAAGGCATCAGTGGGCGAGCAAATGGAGGTCTAGAAAGGTCTTTACATTAGCCTCCCCGGCAAACCCCGCAATGCGTTTATAAGCTGGGCCCATCTTGTTACGGAAGGGACCTGGGTCAGGGTTTGTGACTTCCACACCTGCCGCCTCAAGTTTGCTAATTTGATCGGTTTCCATCTCGGCCATGAGCTTCCGCATCAGGTTCCCGGCAGCGATACTTTCTTCCTGGAAGATAGCTTGCTGAGTGGGATTAAGCTTTTTCCAGGTTGATAGGCTGATCGTGTGGATGATGCTGCTATAGACGTGGCGGGTGAGCGCCAGGTATTTTTGTACCTCATAGAACTTGTTCGCGTAAATGATCGGGATCGGGTTTTCTTGGCCTTCCACTTTCTTGGCTGCAAGAGCCTGAAAAAGCTCAGGGAAGGGGATGATCACAACTTCGGCCCCCAAAGCCTCCATTGCGGATTGGACCGGAAGTTCGGGCGGGGTTCTGATCTTCAATCCCTTTACATCGTCGGGAGTGTGAATCGGCCGGACACTATTCGTAATATTTCGGAAACCGTAGTCCCAATGGCGCAGCAAGTAAAAGCCCTGCTTTTCAGCGAGTGGTGCCAGCCACTTCATGCCCGGCCCATCTAAAAAGCGGAAAGCCTGTTGCGAGCTTCTGAAAATGAATGGCAGTAAGACGGTTGAGAACGCAGGCTCATAGGGGTGCAACTGTCCTTGAGTTGGAAGCGCCATGTCGATTGCGCCAGTGCGGATCTTCTCTGCCTGCTCGGGCGGAGAGCCAAGTGCATTGTCCGGATAAATCTCAAATTTGATTGCCCCGCCGGTGCGCTCTACGACCTTTGTTACGAACTGTTCGGCTGCGAGATGTCCGGGATGATCGGGTTTGAGAAAATGCGCAAAGCGGAGCGTTAAGCCTTCCGCTGCCCGGCTCACATTCGGTCTTGAGAGACCGAAAGCCGCTGCGGTGGAACAAATAAAGCCTGCTTTAAGAAAAGCACGGCGCTCCATGGCTTCCCCCCTGGAACAGCAATTCTGTTAACCTCGCACCCATCGGAAGCAGGTTCAAGCTGGACAATAGAAAGGGGGGTGAGGCTTTGCTGTGCCACCGAAGCGTTCCTCGAAATTCGAGGGAAGGCATCAAAATAATGATACAAGCCGCCTTTCTGTCTACGGTATGAGTTTCAAGGTTTGTCATGCTCGTAAGGCCTCTTCCCCGAACCCAAATCTCGACCACCTCAAACATCAAGCAAAAGATTTGATCAGGCCCCAGGCCGCCCGTGATCGTCAAGCAGCCCAACGGATCATCGAACTGGATATTGGCGATGAGCGTCTTTCAAATCGTATCATCCTGGAAGAGTGCTTTCGCCGTGCCCAACGAAAGGGTCGGGGAGTGGCAAGTTATCGGTAGTGCAAAAGAGATGGCGGTCATGCCGCCACCTCTCGACAACCAAGGAAAGGCAATCGGCAAACGGCAGCAAAGTGAGTCGCGAAGCTGATACTCGGTAGATTTTTGGCTCAGCCGAGGTGTTGCGAGCTGAGCTCTCAGGTCCTTGAATTAGTCCCATTCTACTATTTTCTTTGCAATCTTGCCCTCTTTCGGAGCGTGTTGTCCTATCCGAGTTTCCGCTCCCCATCGCTTACGCAAACCCGCCAGCTCCCGTTTGTAAAACGTGATATATTTTTTGATGCCTATCGCCTTTCGGTTCCTGACCCACTCCTAGATGTACCAATTGGTTCTCCCACTCCGCCAGCGCTCGTGATACGCGCGAAACGGCAAGAAGTTCAGCCTTCCCATGCCTTTCAACGAGCGCATCAAGTTGTTCGCTGCTTAGAATATGGCGAACTGCTAATGGGTCTTGCTGGTTTTCAACTTTTTCAAATCCAACAGCGTGAATGCGTTCGGGCAATAGGACTGCCAGACCGGGTCTTGGGGGTGCT
>JBAUNL010000208.1:0-5300 GCA_049579205.1 Rhodomicrobium sp.
GCCCCGATTGCCCGCCCGGCTTTGTGCGTCCGCCTTTTAATAGGGCGGGAACCCATAAACGGGCGCTTCCACAGCGACAGGTGCTGCAATGGGAGGCGTGGCGATCACCGGACTGACGGCAACCGTACGACCCAGCGGCACAACCGGCTGGGCATAAACGGGTGCAGTTATCATAGGTTGTGCTAGGACTGTGGGGGCTGCATACACCGGGGCTGCATAAACCGGGGCCGCAGGGACGACTGGCTGCGCGGCTACCGGCACGGCTGGCACTACGGGTGTCGCCACATAGAGATTACCCGCCGGGTAACCGCCATCGCTGGATAACCGCCATAGCCATAGCCATAGCCGGGCCCGGGATAGCCTGTATAGGCAGGATAGCCTCCATAGTAGCCGGAGTACCCGCCATAATCATAAGCAGGACCTCGGCCGCCCCAGTTTGAGGCACAGTAGTGCCGGCGCCCGCAATGCCGGTAGGGGTCGCGCCCTGGATAGTAGTATTGGACATTATGCCGAAGCCCATTTCCGGAGAGCACGGCCTTGGTGGTCATTTCGAGGCTGGCGGGAGCGAGCCCGGCCGCAAATGCAGCAGGACTAGCGATAGCGAGCGCACCCGCCGCGATAGCGAGTGCTTTGGTCATTCTAAGCATGGGAAAACCTTTTCGCTTATAGACGAACAAGTTTGCGCCCACGGCAGATTGTCCGTGAAGCGAGTGTCAGTATAAAAGCCAGAACACTATTCGATTTTGTGATTCTTCCTCTGGAATTAATAAGATAAAAATATTTAAAAGGAAAACCTCACGCCAGCGTTTACTCGCGTGCAAGGAATTGGATGGCGTCAATCTACTCGATCGGACGACTAGCGCCCGAATAAGCTGGTCAGGAAGTGAAAGCTATTGCGATTTCGTTTCTGCTGCGCCGCTTTTGCCTTCTTAGCTGCTTCCTGAGCATCTATCGGCGTGACAGGCTTCCCGGCCAATCCGGCGTCCTTGTTTTCAGTAGGCTGGACATTTTGCATTTGCCCGTCCTGCATCCAGGGCGGCAAATAGGATCTGGCATCCGCATCGGACTGCGTTTGCTGCTCCCCTTCGATCGCATCTTGCTGTGCCGCATGACTCCGTGTCAACGGCAGAACCGCAAACAAGGTCAAAGCACAGTAAAGCGCCCTCCATTTGATAGAGCGGACCATGGGACCTCCCCACACGCAATGTTTCACTCACCCGGCGCCGTTGCCCGCTGCATGCGCCCGGATCATCACATTCGTCCGGAATTCAACCCCTGACTAGAGCTTTAGTGTCTCAGTATGGATGTTTGTCACTGCAGTGTTGCGTTGCTGCCTGAGGGGAATGGACAGGAGGCCCTTAAACCGTCGTTTACACACCACCTTACGGCACAGCGGCGATCATTTTTTGCAATAGTTTCGCCATTTAAGTAAGAACCCGGCATGAGCTATCGCTTCAACGAAGAGTTTCGGGAGTTCGCCGCGGCCCGTTGCCGATCCTTTCCACGCATGACGGGCGCCGAGGCAGGCACCCTGAAGAGAGCTGCCGTAGCCATTGCGATTGCCGAGGCGGACAATCCCGCTGATGCCGCGATCCTCTTGACGCGGCGGGCCAAGACTTTACGGACTCACAAGTGGCAATGGGCGCTCCCAGGCGGCCGCTGTGACAGTGGCGAGACCGCAATTCAGGCTGTCCTTCGTGAACTTGGCGAGGAACTCGGCCTTTTGCTTGGCGAGGGAGACGTGCTGGGTCTTCTCGACGATTATCCAACGCGCTCGGGCTACCTCATTACGCCCGCTGTCATCTGGGCGGGGCCGGGCGCTGAAATTCTCCCTAACCCCCACGAAGTCGAATCCGTACACCGCATTCCCATGGCAACCATGACGGCGGAGGACGCTTTCGGCTTCATCTCGATTCCGGAAAGCGATCGGCCGGTAATAAGGCTGCGCTTCGGCCAACGGTACATTCACGCGCCCACGGCCGCAATCATCTATCAATTCCTCGAAGCTCTTGCGGGGCGGGATACGCGCGTTCACGGCTTCGAGCAGCCGGTTTTTGCCTGGAAATAATAGTCGCTGCGTCGCCACCTCCATTATGATTGCTGCGTTGCCTTGAGCACGGCTTTTCCTCTAGACTTGTCAGCAATTAAGCGGCGCACTGGCGCCGAAGCAATTCTTAGCCCTTTGGAGGAGGCGCGCATGGTTTTTCCGGTCGGCACGGACGAAAGCGAACATCACACCACCCCTTATGTGACCTACTTTCTTATTATTGCGAATGCGGTGGCCTTCCTAGTCGAACTCAATCAGGGCGAAGCCTTCATGAAGCAGTGGGCGCTCACCCCCCGCGAGTTCTTCGAACACCCGGCGGCTCACTTCCCGACACTCATCACCTCAATGTTTTTGCATGGGGGATGGCTGCACTTGATCGGCAACATGGCCTATCTCTGGACCTTCGGCGACAATGTGGAGGACAATTTCGGCCACCTGCCGTTTCTTATCTTCTACATGTTGGCTGGGATACTCGCGATGTTCGCGCAAGCAGCGTTCATTCCCAATTCCACGCTTCCCAATCTTGGGGCCTCCGGGGCAATCGCTGGCGTACTGGGCGCTTACATTATTCTGTTCCCAGGCGGCAAAGTGAAACTGCTGACCAATGTAGGCATTGTGCAATTGCCGGCGCTGATTGCAATTGGCGGCTGGATCGCCTTGCAATTCGTGAACGCGGCAGGCGAGCTTGCGAAAACATCGGACACGATTGGCGGCGTAGCCTATATGGCGCATATTGGTGGCTTCATTGCCGGAATGGTGCTCGCTTTTTTCTTCCGCCAGCGCTCCGCTGCGACCGCATAACAGGCTGAAATCAGGGCCGGCCGCCGCGTTCGCTAATCGAGTGTGCTGGGGCTTAGGAAGCTAGGGCAGTTCATGGCCGGTATCAGGATTACGTCCGGCATATTCATCGATGAAGCCGAGATCGAGGAGCGTTTCATCCAAGCGTCTGGCCCGGGAGGGCAGAACGTCAACAAGGTCGCGACTGCGGTGCAGTTACGCTTCCACGCCGCGCGTTCACTGCCGCTTTCGGGGCCAATGTTCGCACGCCTCAGAAAGCTCAGCGGGCGCCGCATGACGCGGGACGGAGACCTGGTCATTATCGCCCAACGCTATCGCTCGCAGGAACGCAACCGCGCCGATGCCCGCGAACGCCTCGCCGCTCTCATTAGGCAAGCGGCTTTGCCGCCAAAACCAAGGGTGGCGACCCGGCCAGGTCGCGCGAGTAAGGAGCGGCGCCTGCAAGCCAAATCCATGCGTGGAGATGTGAAGCGGTTCCGGGTGCGGCCCCAGCAAGGCGAGGATTGAATGGTTGCCTTACGAAGCGGCGGATAGGGGCTGTGCTACGGCCTCCAGGGACTTGCGCTCCGCCGCGACGCCCCAGATGGATTCCACGATCGCGGCAAAGACCATAAGAGCCGCTCCGAATAAATATCCCCAGAAGACGCTGGTGCGCGAACCGGTCTCGATGAGGCTGCCCAAAAGATAAGGTGCGCCCGCACCGCCGATGGCCGTGCCGAGCGAGTAGAAGGCAGCGATCGCCAAGGCCCGGATTTCGACGGGGAAAACTTCACTGACCGTGAGATAGGCGCTTCCGGCCGCAGGCGAGGCGAAGAAGAAGATCACGGCCCAGGCGATTGTCTGCTCGGTTGCGGTGAGATAGCCGGCGGCAAACAGCCAGCCACTCACGGCCAGTAGCACGCCGGAGGTCGCATAGGTGAACGCGATCATTGGCTTGCGGCCTATTACGTCAAATAGGTGCCCTAGGAAGATTGGCCCCAGCACATTCGCGAGCGCAAACGGCAAGATGTACCAACCCACATCCTGGACCGGGATGGCGTAGAACTTCGTCAGCACAAGCGCATAGGTGAAGAAGATCGCGTTGTAGAAGAACGCCTGCGAAGCCATCAGCGTGAGGCCGACGAGGGCGCGCGTCCGGTAAGTCACGAATATGGTGCGGAAGACTTCGCTAAGCGGTGTGTGGCTTCGTGGATGGACGCGCATCGGCTTCAGCTTTGATGCATCCTCGAACGTCGCGCCATGCTTGCGCAAGCTCTCCTCGATGCTGGAAGCGACCTTTTCGGCTTCGGCCTCTTTCCCATGGATGACGAGCCAGCGGGGGCTTTCCGGAATCCATCGGCGCAGGTAAAGCACGACGAGGCTCAAAACGGCGCCGATGAAAAAGCCAAGTCGCCAGCCGATCTCGGGATTGATGTTCTTGGGATCGAGAAGAACAATGGAGCTGCCGGCGCCGAGCGCGCCGCCGATCCAGAATGTCCCGCCGAGCGCAAGGTCTGTCCAGCCACGAAAACGCGCCGGGATCATTTCCTGGATGGTCGAATTGACGGCGCTGTATTCCCCGCCGATGCCCGCGCCGGTGAGGAAACGGAAGAGGCAGAAGCTCAAAAGGTCCCATGAAAAGGCGGTTGCGGCAGCCGCTACGAGGTAGAGGCTGAGGGTCACAAAGAAGAGAAGCCTGCGCCCCAGCCGGTCAGCCATCCAGCCGAAGACCAGCGCACCCGTGACGGCTCCAATCAGATAGAGGCTGGAAGCGAGGCCCACATCGGAATCAGTAAAATGAAGGATGGGACTGGCCTTCAGCGCGCCCGCCACCGAACCGGCGAGCGTGACCTCGAGCCCATCCAACACCCAGGTAATGCCAAGCGCGATGATGACGAGGGTGTGAAATCGCCCCCATGGCAAGCGGTCGAGACGTGCCGGCGCAAGTGTCTCGATACTCTCCGGCAGTTTAGACTTCTGGATAACTTGGTGCATGGCTGCCCCTCCAAGGGGAGCAAACCTGCGCGACAGGAAAAAGCTCCAAGTCAGCGAATGCGGCCGCCATTGATCGAACGCTTCGCTCGAAGGCTTTATGTGCCGGAGAAATTACTTGTATAGCGCCGGTGAAGAAATTCAGCTGGTGCAGCGAAAAAAGTTAGCCTGCGCTGGCAGCGCTCGCGCAGGCCAGTCTAGTGGGCTGGGCTCAGGTGTGAGCGTGGTCTTTCCCGTTCGTCGCTTGCGTGATCGAGGGAAACCAGCCGCTGAACGTAGAGTCAAATTCATGGTAGTTGCAGGTGATTTCCTCGCCGGCAGCGATATCGCGAATGGCAAAGCCCTCTTCGAAATCGCTAAAATCGGTGTTCGGAGCTTCACTATGGTTCATGAACCGGCCATTGTCGGCTTCCAGCACCCAAATCCCCGGTTTGCGCATGTGCGGATATGAATAACGCGCAATAAAATCTTGCATGTGCGGCGG
>JBAUNL010000209.1:0-5261 GCA_049579205.1 Rhodomicrobium sp.
GCTCTAATGCGATCTCGACAGACAAATGCCAGCGACGGTATAGTGAGCCCTCACTCTCATTGAGTGACACCGCCAGCTGTCTGCCCATGACAACGTCCATGCCATCCCCAACCAGCAATATCGAACCCCTCGCCCGAGCAATCTGCGAGCGCGATTTTCGGCGTGCCAGCATTTCCGAAGACTCGCTTGCAGCCGACGTCGATCGTTATTGGCACTGCGTTGCGGCTCGGATTGAAGCCGGACTCATCGACGATAACAACGAGCTTATTCCGCACGACCTTGAGACCGGTCTTGCTGCACATCGCGACTGGCGCGATCGTCATCCGGACTATTGTATTCCGCCGATGCGCCAGCCGCCGGAAACGGGTGCTACATGACCGCCGCGGACATGCCCGCGAAGGCCGAGGAGGTTGATAGATCCGGCATTCTGATCCACCTCTCTACCGAAGAGAGCCTCCGGCTCGCCGAAGCCCTGCTCAATCCTGCCCGTGGTCCCAATCCCCGTCTAATCGCTGCTGCGAAGCGCTACCTGGCCGCCTTTCAGACTGAATAACTCCTTCAACCAGACTAATCTCTGCTCACGAGCCGCGAGCCATCTTGCGACACGTAGGCGACCGCGAGATATGCTATGACGCGTCTCATGAATTTCATGCTGAACCGCCTTGCCGGCGTCCTGGAGGCCAGAGGAAATTACCGCGTGCTGCGCCGCCTTGAGAAGCGGGACCGGTCAGCATCGGCAATTCCAGCAAACTCCTTTACCGGCATCATCCTCGATACCGAAACCACCGGCATGATCCCCGGCGCCGATGAAGTCATCGAGTTCGGCATGCTGAAATTTGAATACGGTCAGGATGGGCAAGTGTATCGCGTCCTCGACAGCTTTAATCGGTTACGGCAGCCAACGAAACCGATCCCGGCTTCCATTACCACCATAACAGGTATTACGAACGAAGAGGTCGCGGGTCAGATCATCGATCCGGCCGACGTGGAGGCTTTTGTGTCAGGCGCGGCTCTCATCATCGCCCACAACGCCAGATTCGACCGGCCCATGTGCGAGGCGGCCTGGCCCTTCTTTCGCAATCTGAATTGGGCTTGCTCCTGCGTGCAGGTGCCCTGGAAGGAGGAAGGGCATGAGGGCGTCAAGCTCGGTTATCTCCTCAATGACTATGGCCGCTTCCACAACGGCCATCGCGCCATCGATGATTGCCATGCCGTGCTGCACCTGCTTGCGCAACCGATGCGGCGAGCGAAGCGCCCTGCCATGAGCGCACTTCTCGAGAATGCGCGAAAAACCCAATACCAGCTCTGGGCCGAGAACGCGCCCTTCGATTTCAAGGATGTCTTGAAAAGCCGCGGCTACCGCTGGAATGCGGAAGCACGCTGCTGGTCGGTTGTTTTGAACGAGGATGCCCTGCCCGGCGAGGAAGAATATTTGCGCCGCGAAGTCTATGGGGGCCGGGACGTTGAATTGCGGTGCGATAAGCTGACAGCACGGAACAGGTTCTCCCTCGCGACGTGACGCCATCTTTGAGCGTCAAGAGAGTTTTCTTTAGATTCCGAATGCACCGCGCTACGGTCATGGCAAATTCAGGAGGCGGAAATGTCCAAGAAGCGCCTTCTGGTTGTCGACGGCTACAACGTCATCAAACTCTTGCGCGAGTTCGACATATCCTTCGAAGATATCGCCGCGCTCGGCTGTCATATGGAAAGCGAGCCAGCCACAAAGTTGCGCTCCGAGTTGATCGCGGTGTGGTACGAGGAAGAAACCAGACAGCGCGAGTCCAAAGACCGGGGCCCGGAATGAGCTTTATGGCCGCGTTCCATCGTCGGCCTTATGATGTTTTTCGCTCCTAGTTCCGCTATCAGATCTATCGCAGACATAAGTTCACTTTTCTTGCACCAACCCTATTGACCCTAAAGAGACATTGGCAGCTCCGCGGCCGTTCGCGGGAGCTGCCCTCTACACAGTTGCCTCAGGCTGCAGTCTTCAACACGATCTTGCCGCGCTTGTGCGGCGCACCCGCGAGCATCTCGTGTGCTACGCGAGCGTCTTCCAGCGGAAGCACCGTTCCCACCTGCGTAACCAGTTTTCCGCTATCGAACAATTCTGCGATCTTGGTGAGCCGCGCCGTCGTCACTTCCACGTAGAAGTAGGCCGCTCTGACGCCGTAACGCTTTTGTGCCGCCTCGGGAACAGGCGATACAACGGAGACGATAATACCGCCGGGCTTCAGAACGCGAAGGGACTGTTGTTGCAACTCTCCTCCAACTGTGTCGAGGACGGCATCCATCCCGGTCACTGTCTCCTCAAATCGCTCTGTTTGATAATCCACCACTCTCTCAGCCCCCAGGCTTCGGACGTACTCCCGATCGGTAGAACCGGCGGTCGCAATGACATGAAGCCCGCTCTGTGCGGCTAGTTGCACGGCGTAGGCGCCCACGTTGCCGACCGCCCCGTGGATGAGTATCGTTTGGCCGGCGGCTGCGTGGGCGTAATCGAAGAGCATCTGCCAAGCCGTCACAGCGACAACCGGAGCCGAGGCGGCCTCGATATGGTTCAGCGTCTTTGGTTTTTGCGCCATCATGCCTGCCAGTGGGAGAGCATATTCCGCGTATGCCCCCGTAAACTGCTCGTTGGTTGCTCCGTACACTTCTTCGCCAGACTTGAACCCCGAGACTTCCGCTCCGGCCGCTTCGACGATGCCTGCGAGGTCCGACCCGAGAATAAGCGGCAATGGTTGGTGGAGTGCACTTTTGCCCTCACGGACGAGCGCGTCCCAAGGTCCCACCCCGGCCGCCTTGACGCGCACCAATAATTGCCCAGGAGCGGGTTCCGGTCGAGGCAGGTCGTCAATTGTGATGACGCTTGGCGGACCGAATTGTAGAATTCGTGCTGCTTTCAACCGTCCTCCACGTGAATGTACGCATAACCTCGGCAATATTCCCGCCACTCCATTTCGCAGATATTCGCGCGCGAGGTTTTCATTCAGAAGTTAGGCCAAGCGATCGCGCGAATTGCTCATTTGGCGCATTGCTGAAGAGGCCGTTAGCGCTTCATTCTTCTGTGATCTTCACGAACCCTTGCTGAACGAGTTGCGTCGTTCTGGCCATGGCATCGGTGTTGACCTTGATTCCGGGAAGCAAGTCTGCGTTTCCCCAGTGGTGTACTTTTGCGGTCGCGCCGCAAAGCTCAACTTGGACGCCGCGTTTCATGAGGTCAGCAAGGAGCATCTTGTAGGGATTGCCGGTCGCTATGTTCCGGTCGGCATTATAGGCGCTATCGTGCAATGTTACGTGGCCTGCGTTCGTATGAAAGACCGCGATAACCTCGGCCTTGGCGTTCCAGCCGGCGGCGTCGTTTGTGATGAGCTGCATGTGGAAGATCGATGCTGGCAGATCGCCTTCAAAGGCCAAGGCGCCGATGCTATACACCTCCTTCACTTCCGATAGCTTCACTGGAATGTCGATGTGCAGAGGCTTTTCTGGTGTAGACATGTCGATGCTCCTTTCCTGAGGAGGTTCATCCACTTTCCCACGAGACGCAAAGTGCGTCGTGGGGCATCTGGCCGAGTCGTCAAACGCCCTCATAAACCAATCTGGTGAAAAAGCCGGGATCGATAACGGAATTGCCCCATTTGGTGTCAAAAGCCGCTGTCGGCTTGGCTGCCACCGTCTCATCCCTCGATCTTCCTTGTTTTTTGAGGGCGGCGACATTGTCCCGGATGGCAACGAGCATATCGCGGAATTCTTGCAGCTCGGATTTATTGCTGACGGGGTGTCCGTGACCTGGAATGATGATTGTCTTATTTGTCGTTACCGCCAGATTGGCGTCGGAGGCCGCGATCATGCCGTCGATGCTACCACCCGTCGAATAGTCGATGAAAGGATAGATGCTATTCCAATAGGTATCGCCGGTATGCAGGATGTCTGCCTCACCAAAGGTGACGGAGATGTCGCTATCGGTGTGCGCGGGCGTGTAACGTTTCAAGCCGATGGTGGCGCCGTTGAGCTTCAGGCTGTGTTCCGCCGAAAACACCTCGCTGGGAATACCGCCCGGGGGCAAGGGAAGGAAATTATAGTCCCAGTCCGCAACACGCTGGACTTCGGACAGGTATTTGCGGGTGTTCTCTTGGGCGATAATCTTTGCGCCAGCTGCATGCAGCCATTCGTTGCCGGAGGTATGATCGAAGTGCCAATGCGTGTTTACCAAGTGCGTGATGGGTTCGGGTCCGAGATCCACGAGAGCCTTGGTGATTTGGGGACGCGACACACCGATACCGCCATCGATGAGCACTTTGCCATCGGGCCCGGTCAGAACGGCGATGTTTCCCCCAGAGCCCTCAAGCGCAGCGATGTTATTTCGCAGCTTATGCGTGACGATGGGCGAAACGGCTGCGCTATCCTTGAAAAGGGTGACGAGACCCCGGGCCGCCGCGAAAGCAAAAAGGGCTTTTGCTTATTAATCCGATTGTTGCAACCACTGCCTTTCGCGCGGCGTGAGATTAGTCCTTCAGGGCAGTGACTCGTGCCAGAGTTTGTGACGGTCAACATGTCTGAGCTTAGGCACTAAGTGCTTCCCCTCGAACACAAACTGTCCGATACGAGAAATGATTGGTAAACACTGGCTGCCGAAAACATGAGGAGCGCAAGAAATCTCGCCCAAGAAAATCTCAGATATACTGGACCATTCCGTCCGCGTTCTCCTCAAGCGCGAAATGGCCCGGTATCGATCAGGTGCATTTCGGCATCCGGAAGGTCCCTGAGGTAGGGGGTGTCGCCTTTTGTGCCCTCGATGGATGCTCCAGATAGCGTGAAGCGAGCAGTCTTGGCGACAATCCGCGGTGGGTTCGGCTTGAGCGCAACACCGGCGGCGCTCTCTAAACCGAAGATAGAATGTTCCGCTGTTGGCCCTCTTCGACGTTTCGTCGGATGAGAACGCTCTTCCGATCTTAAGGGTAGAGCGGACAGAGGATAATCGTTGCTTGAGGTCTCAGCATGACCCTAAGCGGTCGTGGCTGCTTAAACGCGCGAAAAGGCAGAGTTGGGTGGAAACCGGTCCTCACTGGTAACCAAACTGGTTTGAGGCTGATACCTACCAAATTCTCTTTCGTGCTAGTCAGTGTCCAAGAATGACCTTCGGGAGCCAAAGCGACAGCTCGGGCAAATAAGTCACGAGCATCAGAACTGCAAACATGACGGCGTAGAATGGCCAGATTTTCCGCATGACTTGTTCGATCGTGACCCGTCCCACCGCGCACCCG
>JBAUNL010000210.1:0-9670 GCA_049579205.1 Rhodomicrobium sp.
GAACGGAGGCCCCGATTTGATCAAATATCAGCGACAGGGCCTTCGTCCGAAACTTTTTGCGCGGGTTTGATGACGCTTGGCGAACCCACGCGGATATTTTGTCGGGAAGAGTCTGCTCCGGGTCAAATCCGGCCCTCATTCTTTCTAAGTCTTTGTTCCGCTAAGCATCTTTAAAGCAGACCACATTTGCTCTGATTGAGGATTACCGTTCATGACCCAGACCGGCCGAACTCGCCAATCTCCATTTACTTCCGGTCCTACCCAGCGATTCCGGACATCAAGGCGACCGCGCCGCCGCGCCTTCGCCCACCACCACGAACGGTGCCCAGAAGGCCGGATGCGCCTCTTGCGGTTCGCCTATATCGATCAGCGCGAACATGGATTGCCGCATGGCCTCGGCGCGGCCCATGGATTTATTGGCCGCGAGTCGGCTCATGGCCCCCGTGATGAGTTTGACGGTCGCATTGGAATCGACTTCCCAATGCGAGACCAGCAGTGCACGTGCCTGCGCGTAGATGAAGGCGCGGGCGAGGCCCGATAAGGCTTCGGCTCCTTCTGCGCCCCCCGCCGCCGTGTTGCAGGCCGAGAGGATCACCCAATCAGCGTCGAGCTTGAGGCCCGCGATCTCGGAGGCGGTAAGATAGCCGTCATCCTCCTCACTTGGTACAGCGGGAGGCGTGAGCAGTAGGCCAGGCTCAGCATTGCCCTGGACTTGGCCCGCCAGCGCACCATGGGTGGCGAAATGGACGATGCGATACTGCGCGAGCCGGCCGCTTTCGCTCAAGCGCTTCACCTCGCGCTCCGTGGCGCGGGCGCCGAGATAGATTTCGTCCGGATCGGCATGCACGTCGCTCGCAACGGCACACAGCTCATCGGCAGTTTCCGGCAACGGGACCTGAAAGCGGATAAAGGACACATCCGCGAGCCCGCCGCGCATGGCAAGCAACGTAACGCCGCGAAGCGGGCCAGAGGGCAGCGCCCCGCCCTGCGAGGCCGTTTTCCCGCATTGCTGCCTCTCGCGGCCAAGCTCTGCGCGTTTCTTGAAATAGTCGCCGAAAACGCGATTGCCCTGGTCTCCATCGAGCAGCGGATTGCCGAAGCCGATCATTGGCTTGGTTGCGGTGCTTGGGCGCGCCACCCGGCGTAGCGCCTTCAGCGACGAGACCGCGGGCAGAACGGTAAGCGCATGTTCCCTGATAAGCCAGGCAGCCGATTTATTGGCGCCGTCCGCGGGCGGCGCCGTCACCAGCACTTGGAACGGCAATTGTGTGAGCGCGCCAGACGGCACAAGGAGGAGGCTCTTGCCTTTGATGATGTCCTCGACCTGGCTCAATAGCGCTTTGTATAGCTTATAGGCCCGGGCATGCTCGAAGGGCAGCAGCTTGCCCGCATTGCGGTCCTCGTCCGTGTAGCTTTGGCCAGTGAGTTGCTCGCAGGGCCGGTCCTCCCACGCTTCAACATCGAGCCCGCAGCGCAGCGCCTGCACCTCGCGGGCGAGCGCCGCCATACCCAGCCCGGAGCGTACCCAGCGCATATCCGTCTTGGTCACAGCCCAAATAAATGTCTCTTCCGGAGTTGGCTTCCACGCGGGCGTATTGAGGAACAAAATGAGCGCCTCGTCGGCACCGAGCAGCGCCTGGACTTCCGCGATTGCAAGCGGGGCCGGGCTCGCGAGCGCGGCAAAATCTGGAAATTGGTTTTTCAGCTTGCCGTCAATCTCACTGATGCTCATGTCGATGGCGGAAAGGCGAGCGGCATTTGCCGCTTCAGCTTCAGGATTTCGCTGGTCTGGCGCCTCGCCAAGGAAGGCGTTGCGCAGCCCGTCGCGCTTTTGCCATTCCGTCACCAAATCCTGGCGTTCCCGTGCCAACGCCGCGAGCTTGTGATCTCCCTTGGCGCCCCGCGCCGCCATCTGCGCCAAGGACTGAGCGGCTTCGGAGTTTTGCGCCATTTGCGCGGTTTGAAACATCTCGCCGGCCAGAGCTGAATCCGGAGTGCGCCCCTCGGGAGTAAGCCGGAAAGCGGCCTTGACAAAGCCTATGAATTGGCCAGCTCCCCGTTCCGCTTCGCTTTCTTTCTTTCCCGTCAGGCCAGTGTCGAGGATGCTACGCTGCATTCTTTGGCCAATAGCGGCCGTGCCTCGCCGCCAAGTTTGCACGGCATGAACCCAATCGCTCTCAGCCAAATAAAGCGATCCCAAGTTATTCAGGCTCGCAAGTGTGTGGGGATGAGTATCGCCGAGGGTGCGCGCACGCGCCTCAAGCGCCCGCTTATGGAGGGCCTCGGCTTCGCGAAAGCGGCCCCGCTTCTGATTAAGCACGGCGAGACTTGCGACACTCTCCAGCGTGTCCGGGTGCTCAGGACCAAGGACGCGCTCACGAGCTTCAAGGGCCCGCGTATAGAGGGCCGCCGCCTCATTCAAACGGCTTTGTTCGTCATAGATCAACGCCAGATTGTTGACGAGGCCGAGCGTGTCCGGGTGTTCCTTGCCGAGTAGCCGCTCACTCGCTTCAAGCGCCCGCTTATAGAGCGGCTCAGCCTCGCTATAGCGCCCTTGGCTCCAGTAAAACAATGCAAGATTGTTGAGGCTTAGAAGGGTATCCGGGTGTTCCTTGCCAAGCAAATGCTCGCGCCCGCTAAAGGCCCGGCGCAAGAGCGGCTCCGCCTCCTTGTGACGGCCTTGGATTTGGTAGAGCAACCCTAGTCCGTTGATGCTGTCAAGCGTTTCAGGCGCCTCCTTGCCCAGCACACGTTCCCTTGCCTCCAGGGTACGCTTTGCGAGCGGCTCAGCTTCGTCATAGCGACCCAAGTCATAATAGAGAAGCGCCAGATTGCCAGTGGTTCGCAGCGTGTCTGGATGTTCTTTACCAAGGGTGCGCTCCTTCGCTTCAAGAACACGCTTATAGAGCGGCTCGGCCTCGGCATAACGCCCTGCCGATGAATAAAGGGAAGCGAGGTTGTTGAGAATTCTAAGAGTATCGGGATGCCGCTCGCCAAGCGTGCGCTCTGCTAGTGCGAGTGCCTGCTGGGCGATGGCGATCGCTTCAGCATATTTGCCCTGGCTAAAGAGTTGTGCAACTCGCCGACTTAGCGCTGCGACATCACTAGAATAGTCCGCTGGAACAGGCATCGCCCTCTGCGCTTGCGTGCCCATCGGAGTAGCGGCAGGCAACAGCGCACCCAACAGCACATTCGCCGCAACGCGCCGCGGCCATCCCCGCATCAGATAACCTCCAGCAATGCGATGAATGAATCCTGCCAATATGTGTGGCCAGCGTGACGTGACGATGGCGGTGTGCCGGATTCCGCTACCCGTGGAGTGAGACATTCCGCTGCGACAGCCAAAACGGCAGCACTTGGCCCGGAACGGCGGTTCTCGCGCTTGCAACAATTCCTTCGGCTGCTGGGCGATGAGCGCACTCATTGAAATCGCTCATGAAACCAGCGCTTTTGACCTGAACAGACATTTAGTACGTCGTAGTGGTACTATCGGATAGCGCCGGTCCTATCGGCCCAATGTCGAGGTTCCCTTCGTTCGTCTCGGAGTAAATGGCCGGATTAAGCGGGATCACTCGCTCGGGGCGCGAGCTCTGCCGTGATCTCTGACGCTGGATCGATGCTTGTTTGAATTTCATAGCGCTCGTGGCCAAGTTGGGCCAAAATCTCCCGGCCGGAGGCGACTAAAACAAGACGCAAAAAGTTTCCGACGGGGAGCGAATTGCCCATGGCCGACGATGCACGACCGCTCGAGGTGCGTGGTGAGGCTGCTGCAGGATTTAGAATCATGCACTGGTGGCGGTTGATGGAGACTCGGATCGGTATTGTTCCGGTTCCGGTCTTTGTCTTGCTGTTGGTTCTCATCACCGCATTCACGCTTACGCATAAGATGCCGGACGAGATCTCTGTCGCGCTCGCCTTGATGGTGGTTGGAGGTTTCACCTGCGCCGAGATCGGAAAGCGTTTGCCGGTCATTCGCAACATCGGGGCGGCCGCGATTTTTGCGACCTTCATTCCTTCGGCACTGGTCTATTACCAGGCGCTTCCCGCAGATATCGTGAAGGTGGTGACTGATTTTCACAAGCAAACGAACTTTCTCTATCTTTTCATAACCTGCATCATCGTTGGGTCGGTTCTATCGATGAACCGCACGGTCTTGATCAAGGGCTTTCTCAAGATTTTTGTCCCGCTCGCGGCGGGCACAGTGGTTGCCGCTATTGTTGGCACGGCTGTCGGCGTGGCCATGGGCCTCGAATGGAAACGCGTGCTCTTTTTCGTCGTTGTGCCGATTATGGCAGGCGGTGTGGGAGAAGGTGCAATACCGCTCTCCATAGGTTACTCGGAGATTCTGGGACAAGATCAAGGAGCGCTGTTCGCGCAGGTGCTGCCGCCAGTCATGTTCGGCAGTTTGACTGCCATTCTTTTGGCCGGCACGCTGAACTGGGTCGGAAAAGTCTATCCGCATTTGACGGGTGAAGGCCGCTTGCAGCCAGGCGAACAAGATGAGGACCTGCGCGGGGGCAGCGACGAGCATTCGGAAGGGAAGGGCGGGCGTACAGGATTTATCGATACCACTCACGTCGCAGCCGCCGGTATCACGGCTGTCTCGCTCTATTTGATTGGCGTTCTGTGCCATCACTTGTTCGGCTTGCCCGGTCCAGTCGCGATGCTCTTTGCTGCGGTGATGGTCAAGATCGGCCAGATGGTTTCACCTCAAATCGAGGATGGAGCCCGCGTAGTTTATAATTTCTTCCGGATCGCGGTGACATATCCGCTACTGTTCATGGTCGGCGTCGCAATAACGCCCTGGAAGGGTTTGGTGGAGGCATTCCATCCGGCGAACATCGCAACCATCATTGCGACGGTCGTATCGCTGATGGTGACTGGATTCTTTGTTGGCAAGTTAATGGGGATGTATCCCATAGAGACCGCGATTGTGAACTCGACGCATTCGGGACAAGGCGGGACGGGCGATATCGCCATTCTCACCGCCGCCAATCGCATGGTGCTTTTGCCCTTTGCCCAAGTTGCTACACGTATCGGAGGCGCGATCGTGGTGACGATCGCGCTCATCGTTTTGTCGCAGCTGAAATAAGCGCAGGCGCTTGCGGCATCATTCGCAGACTTCGATCGCTTTGCGGAAGCAAAAGGAGAGTTCGATGCAGATTACCGGTATGCTCCATGGTTCGAAATTGTTGAATCATGTCGACTTCCCAGCGGCGGAAGTATTGGGTCCCGATGCGAGCGAAGACGATATCCAAGGGCTCATCAACCGCCACAAACTCATTTTCATCAAGCCGCTCTTTAAGGGCGGTGTCGGCAAGAAGGGCAAGTCCGGGCTGATCGGCAAAGCCAGTAACCTGAAAACCGCGCTTCAAGAAAAGGAGCGCCTCTATTTCGTTGAGCACCATCATGGCAATGCCGTCGCCAAAGCCAACGGCGTAACCTTCGAAGGCGGCGTCCCGGCCGACCACGAGGTCTATTTCGCGATTACGGATTCCACGACGTTCCGCGCTCCAACCATGACGCTCACCCATAAGGGCGGCGTCGATATCGAGGAGTTAGACAAGGGTGACGTTGCCAATGTGCCTTTCGATGCCTTGACGGGTCTCAAGGCTTTCGTGGTCGCTAACGCGCTAAGCGACATTGGTGCTCCGAAAGAGATCATCTCGCCGCTGGTACAACATCTCCCAAAGCTTTGGGAGCTGATGCACCATTATGGCATGAGCACGCTCGAGCTTAACCCCATTAGGATGAGACCGGGAAAGGAGGGCCGCCTTACGCCGATTGCCTGCGACTTCAAATGCGGCTTCGACCGCGACGACCCTCGCTGGCAGCGGCTTGATCTTCCCGACCATCTTTTTGCGGCAGATGCCTCCGAGTTCGAGCGGGAGATCAATCAACTGAGAACGCATCAAGGCCAGTCGGATGTGTTCGTCATCAATGAGAAAGGGACGATCCTCGCACCCACCTTCGGAGGCGGGGCGAATTCGCTGGTCACGGAGGTGTTGGGCGAATCTGCGATCATTTCTTCGGATTTCGGCGGCAATCCGCCCTATGAGAAAATGAAGGCCGTCGCGCGTATCTGCTTCAAGCACTGGCTCAAACAGGCCAACGTCTTCTTCATTATCGGCGGCAAATCCAACAACACCGACATTTACGAAACCTTCCGAGCTATGGCCGACGCGCTGCGCGAACACTTCACCGAACACGGTCCATCCCCGCTCTATGTCGTTGTCGGCCGCGGCGGACCCAATCTGGTGCGCGGCATGGGCGCCTTGGCCGAGACCTGCGACAGCCTTGGCCTGCCCTATCGCTTTTTCGGCTTCGACAGCGCCATTTCCGAGGTCGTCAATTACGCCAAGAGGGTCGACGACTGGATGAAGAGCGGCGGACGAGCTGAAATTGCCACCAAGCTCAACCTCAAAACAGCTGCTTAAGGATGGAGCTGAGCTATGTTCAAAAAGGGCATCGAGGATTTTCCATATTATCTTGGCGTCCACTCGCTGGCAGCTGTAGCAACCCCTGAGGATAGAGTTTGCGTACTCAATATTCTCGGCGGTGAGTCCCGCCAGGTAACACCAACGAGCCATGCCTTCTCTGGTGGTAATGTTGCGTTCGGCACCTCACCCGGGAGGCGTGGCCAAGTCCTGCCGACCGCAATCGGTGATATTCCGGTTTTTAACAATGTCCGCGAAGGCCTTGATGCAGGGCTGAGCTTCAACACCGGCGTCGTCTACCTTCCGCCCTCTGGCGTTCGTGACGGCGTCGCCGAACTGGTACGCGTCAATCACGAACTTAAGAAGATTGTCATAATCACCGAAAAAGTTGCCGTGCACGATGCGCGCGAAATCCGCGCGCTTGGCCAGAGCTACGGCATTGATATCTTCGGAGCCAATTGCCTTGGCATGGCCGATAGCTGGAACAAGGTCCGAATTGGCGGCGCACTCGGGGGCGACCACCCCGAAGAGTCGCTGATCAAGGGCTCGATTGCCATTTTTTCTAACTCGGGCGGTTTCAGCACGACTATTGCGCAATATCTGGCGACAGAGGGATGGGGCACGACCACCATCATCTCCTCCGGCAAGGATGTGTATATTCATTACGCGGCACGCGATTTTGCTCACGCCTTCAACAACGATAGCCGCAGTCAAGCAGCGGTGCTTTATGCCGAGCCGGGTGGCTATTACGAGCATGAGCTTAATTTCGCGAAGCCGGTCGTAGCCTGCATTGTCGGCCGCTGGAAGTCGAAACTCGTGCGGGCCGTGGGCCATGCTGGAGCCATGGCTGGGTCCGGCGATCGGGCTGAGGATAAAGAGGGGTGGTTCTCGGAGAGTTTTGGCGTGAAGGGGATCTTCACTCCGGACAATCCTGTTGTCTCCGCCAAAGGTGCCGTCGTTACCAATATCGCGCACATCCCCCCAGCGATGACGGCGGTAATGAAGCTCAGCAAGATCAAGCCGGACTTCAAAAGGCGCGGCAGCCTGGCTCTCAAGCCGTGGATGGCAAACGACCAAGGTTTGAAGCTTCCTGAGGCGCTGGGAATGCCGGTGGTGGAAGCGCCAGCTCCCTATAATGAGCAGATTAGGGCGTTCGGCACACAGATCGGGGCCGTGATTCCGCGGCAAAACATGAAGGACAAATCGGGCGCCACGGCGATGGACCCAAAAACGCAAGTCACCAGCGTGCACGGCCATTCCGTGCTCGATCTTGCGCTACAGCCTCTCGAAGCAAATTTCGCTCTCCCGCTTGTGCATGAAATCGCCAATGAAAATGACCGCGCGATGCTCGACATCGCCGTCGCCGCCGAGATCAATCTTGTTGGCGACACCGCTCTTGTTGCGGCGGAGGCGGCGCGGGAAGCCGGAAACTCTCCGAACACCATCATGGCCGCCGCAGCAGCGATCATCGGTCCGAAGCGGGTCGAGCGCGCACTCTCCTGCACAAAGGCTTTAATCGAGCTATTCGCCCGTTCCGGATTGCAGGACGGTCACGACGAAGCGTTTGACTATTCTGGCATACGGCTCGACGACAAGACGCGGGCGCTCTTCATGGCCACCTCTGCCGAAGCAGAGGATCCGCGGCCGGAAGCCATGCTGAGAGCTGTTCACGAGCGCGGTGGAAAATCGCTGTTTCTCAAATTCCTCGAGGCTCAAGGCGGCCGCCTTTCCCGCGACGCCATTCTTGCCGCCATTGCCATGACCATTGCCTGGGGGCCGCTGATGCGCAAGCGCATCTCATGCCTGACTGCCGAGACGCTTCCATGGTATCTGCGTCTCTACGGCGTCATGATTGGCGCGTCGATCCCGGCCAATAATCATCAGCATGGGAGCCTTTGGGGCATTCCGCGCGACGAGCGCTTCTGCCAGTGGACGATGGCCGATTTCCTCTGCCTTGCGCTCACGGGCAAGAAGCCGACCGAGGCAGAAGCAAGGCCTTTGCAAATCCTGATTGGGTTGCTCATCTCGAATGGACCAGGCGCAATTACGGCGCAGGGCGCGAAGGGCGCTGTATCTTCTGATGGCCCCCAAACACCCGGCCGCGTCCAGATCAACAAGGCGATGATCGGCTGCCTTAGCCATTGTGGCTATAGCCATGGCGGCAACGGTTATGAAGGCATGGCCTTCATCCTCGACCAATTCAAGGATGTGGACCTTAAGGATCCAAGCGACCCCAACCACGGGCTCGATCTCAAAGCGATGGCCAGCAGCTTTGCGGAAGCTTACAAGGATGAAAAGACGCAATCGAAAGAATCGGGAGCCAGCGAACCCCGTGCACTCCCCGGTGTGCATCATCCAATCTTCAGAGGAAAGCCCGTCAATTACGATCCCCGCGAGCGCTTTATCGCCGACTTCATGGCCAAGCGCGGCGATTACAACGTGTTCCACGCTTACTATCGGGAATTGGTACGGGCACTGTATGAAACGGGTGCCTCGCGTTATGTCTTCTGCGTGAATGTCGATGCCGTGATCGCGGCCTTACTGCTGGGGGTTCTTTGGAAAGACTACAGATCTGGTGTGCTAAGCCAAAAGGACCTAGAGACGGCTGCATTCAATGTCTTCCTTTATGGCCGCATGATCGGAGCCGCCGCGGAAATCGACGATCATCTCAATCGCGGGCGCAACATGGATACCCGTACCCCGCAGGAGCAATGCTCATTCGTGGTTTAGCCAAGAAAGCGAATTCAGCGGGAGTTCCGGGGATGATGACGGAAGAGCATGCGCCAAGGGGCCACTTAACATTGCGCACCTTGGCTATGCCCGGCGATGCCAATCCCAGCGGCGACATCTTTGGAGGCTGGGTTCTATCGCAGATGGATATCGCTGCGGGCATCTGTGCTGGACAACGCGCTCGGGGACGCGTTGCTACCGTCGCTATAGACGCCATGAAATTCGTTTGGCCTGTCAATACCGGCGACGTGCTCTGTGTCTACACCGATGTTCACAGAGTTGGCCGCACCTCGCTTGCCATTCATCTCGAAGCCTGGGTCCTCAAAAACCGGCTCGGCGATCGTGTCAAGGTGACGAAAGGCCTTTTCACTTTTGTCGCAATTGACGCTGCCGGTAAGCCACGGCCTGTTCTGCTCTCCCCGACGGAAATGACAGCGGCGATTGAAACCCCTCCATTATCCTGCCTTGCCTATGCTTCCACACGCGGATCCGAGAGAGGACGT
>JBAUNL010000211.1:0-11991 GCA_049579205.1 Rhodomicrobium sp.
GTGCGCTGCTGGATGATCTGCACCTGCGCCTTAACTTCCTCCGGCGTCAGCATTGCGCAAGGCAGACTGCCCAACCCTCCGGCCTCCGAGACCGCGATTGCGAGTTCTGCGGTCCCTGGGCCGGCCACCCAGCATCTCGGTTAGCTTATTTCTAAACCCCACCTATGCCTCCTCCTTGATCATTCATTTGGAAAGCTAACGCGAGATATAGGAGCAAAAGCCGCTACGTAGGAGCCAGAGGCACTTAAGGGACCCAACATTTGCAAGCGTGAGATCGGAGTACGTCAGGACGATGAGGTCATCCGTGCGCCATTTTATGGCTGGGTCGAGATCCCGGTTGCCTCCGGAAAAAGCCTGCTGAACGCCTTGGATCAGGGCTGCCGCGGCAGCCGCCGCGGCAAAGTCCCGGGGCATTTTGTCTTTGTTGATGACGATGTAGTTGAGCCGGCCGACGGCAGCGGAAGCGATATCTTCCGGGGTTGGCTTTGTCAGGATCATCGCAACCGCGATCGCCAAGACAATTGCCAAGGCAAGCAGCTTTTTCATGGGAACCATCTGTCCGAGCGGCGCTTAAGCTTCCCGCATAGCACAACTCGGCCAGATGGGAACGCAAAACACGTTCGTCCACCGAAGTAAAAAGCCCGCCCTCCCGCTATGTTGGGAGTAAGCGGGCTTCTTGGTTCGATCGCTTAAAGAGTGCGGGTCTCAATGTGAGTGCGGAAGCACTCAATGACGTCGCCTTGCCTCATGTCCTGATAATTCTCGAAGGCCATACCGCATTCTTGGCCGGCGGGCACCTCGCGGACCTCGTCCTTGAACCGCTTCAGCGTTGACAGCTTCCCTTCGTGGATCACAACGTTATCGCGTATCAGCCGGACACCCGCTCCGCGCTCAACCTTGCCCTCGGTCACGCGGCAGCCTGCCACCTTGCCGACCTTTGAGATATTGAAGACTTCAAGAATCAGAGCATTGCCGAGGAACTCCTCGCGCGTGAGCGGCGGCAGAAGCCCGGACATGGCTTTCTTCACGTCGTCGACGAGGTCGTAGATGATATTGTAGTACCGGATCTCGACGCCATCGCGCTCGGCTTGGCTCTTCGCCTGGGCGTCAGCGCGTACATTGAAGGCGATTATGACCGCTCCGGAGGCCTCCGCTAGTGCAACATCGGAGGATGTGATCCCGCCAACCGCCCAATGAATGATGCGGGCCTCGACCTCCTCCGTCCCAAGCTTGTCCAGGGCGGCGTTGATCGCCTCCACAGAGCCCTGCACATCGCCTTTGATGATGAGAAGGAATTCCTTTTTGCCGTCCTTGCCGGCCTGCTTCATCATTTGCTCAAGAGTCCGGGTGCCAGTGCCGACTGCACGCACATCGCGGAGTTTGCGCATACGATGTTCAGTAAGCTCGCGAGCGCGCCCCTCAGTTTCTACCACGGCAAGCTGATCGCCAGCCTCTGGAGCGCTGTCAAAACCAAGTACCTCAACCGGCGTGGATGGGCCGGCCGAGAGAACATTTTCGCCCTTATCGTCAATCAATGCGCGAACGCGGCCCCAGGCGCGTCCAGCCACGACAAGCTGACCCACCTTCAGCGTTCCCCTTTGGACCAAGACCGTGCCGACCGGACCACGGCCGCGTTCGAGCTTAGCCTCAATGACGATGCCTTCCGCGGCCCGATCCGGATTGGCTCTAAGTTCCAGAACTTCGGCCTGCAGCTGAATCGCCGCCAGCAGCTTGTCGAGATTAAGCTTCTGCTTCGCCGAGACCTCAACCTCGAGGGTGTCTCCACCCATACTTTCGACGACGATGTCGTGAGAAAGCAAGTCGGTGCGGACACGCGTTGGATCGGCGTCAGGTTTGTCGATCTTATTGATTGCAACGATAAGCGGGACGCCCGCCGCCTTTGCGTGGTTGATCGCTTCCACAGTCTGAGGCATCACGCCGTCGTCGGCAGCGACCACGAGAATGACGATGTCGGTTACTTTGGCGCCACGGGCGCGCATGGCAGTGAAAGCTGCGTGACCCGGCGTGTCGATAAACGTGATCGCATTGCCCTCGGGCGTGCGAACCTGATAAGCGCCAATGTGCTGAGTGATGCCGCCAGCTTCTCCAGCGACGACGTTGGCTTGCCGGATTGCATCAAGGAGAGAGGTCTTGCCGTGGTCGACATGGCCCATGATGGTGACCACGGGAGCGCGTGGCCTTCGCGAGTCCGGTGCATCCGTCTCGCCTATAAAGCCTTCTTCGACGTCTTCTTCGGAAACCCGCTTGACGGTGTGACCGAACTCCGTCGCGATCAACTCAGCGGTATCTGCATCGATCACATCGTTGATTTTCATCATTTGTCCCTCTTTCATAAGGAACTTGATGATGTCTACCGCTCGCTCTGCCATACGATTGGCAAGCTCTTGAATAGTAATAGCTTCCGGTAGCTGTACCTGACGCTGAATTTTAAGGCGCTCCTGATGGGCCCCGCCATGCGCTTGAAGCTTATGGCGTTCCCGCTGCCGCTTGAGTGAGGCGAGACTCCGCTCGCGCTGTTGCTCATCAAGCGCATTGCTAAGCGTCAGCCGCTGGCGCCCTGGCCGCTCGACCGCGGTTTTCTTGGCTGGCGCGGCACGCTCCGGCGCCTTGCCGGGGATGCTGCGCCTGCTGCGGCGCTCGTCTTCTTCGGCTTCCTGGGTACGTGTTTTAAGAGCAACATCGCCGTGGGCTCTTTCGGGACGGCCGGAAAGTTCCAATACAGGTACTGTGCCCGGCCTCGATCCGCCAGCCGCCCCGCTCCGAGGTCCAAACCCCGGCCGCGGCGCGGAACCAGCGCTTTGCGATCCCGGCCGAGAAGCTGCACCCCGTTGCCCATCGCGGACTGAAGTGCGCCCCTGCTGTGCTGCATCTTGTGGGCCACTGCGATCGCCAACGCGGGCTTCGCCCCCAGCATCTTGCTGCGGACGCCTTTGGTCGGTTTGGGGGCGGAATGCAACGCGCACGCTGTCCGGCCCAACGCGCCGGGGCGGTTGTGTCCGCGAAACATCTTGGCGTGGCTGAACCTCTTCCCGCTTTTCGGCCTTTGCGATTTCCGCGTCCTTGACCTGCTCGGCCTGCTCCTTAATCCTACGGGCAGCCTCTTCTTCGTCGCGGAGTTTTTGCTCTTCGCGTTCCCGGCGCCGGGTTTCTTCTAGGCGCGCCTCTTCGACTTCACGCTCTCGCTTTTCAACATCTTCACGCTTGCGCGCCTCTACGAGCGCGCGGGCACGTGCATCCATCTCCCCAGCGGAAAGTTCGCGCAAAACCTTTTGAGGACGCTTGTCGCCTTGACCCTGCGTGGACGGCGCGGGCTTCTGGAAAGCATGATGTTCCTGCTTCACGGGAGCCGGCTCAGCCCTCTGCTGCGGCTCTTCCGCGAATCCATGAGCGGGAACGGCGCGTTTGCGCTTCGTCTCGACAAGAACGGATTTGGATCGGCCATGGCTGAAGTTCTGGCGGATATGGCCTTGTTCCACCGTCCGCTTCACGTTCAAAGACATGGTCTTCCTGGGGCTTACCGTTTTGTTTTCCGTTTCTTTCGTTTCGCTCATTCTTTACCCTGCCAACGGATCTTTTGCTTCCGCTGTGCTATAGCCGCCTAGACGATCGAGAGCCTCAAGGAAGGCGCTGGACGCTCCGCCTTTCTTAAGTCCCGCATGTATTACATTCGAGCTTCCCGCCGCCAAGCTAATTTCAGCAGACGTAAAGCAATTTTTTGGTGCGATGTGGTCTTTTTCTGCGAAAATTCCCTCAAATATACGATCTAGCTTCTCACAACCATTGGCTGCTGCGTCTTCGGCATGAAGTAGCGCAATAATTTCGCGTCTCTTTAGCGCCTCCTCCACCTTTGAAAAGCCAACAACCAGAAGACCAGCCTTATTACAAATTGATAAACGTTCTAACGCAGATCGCTTAAGAAGCTCCTCCACCTTCGAGGGAAGATCGTTCGCTACCGAGACCGGCTTACGAAATGCTCTTTGGAAAGCGCGGCGCTTTACGGCTTCGGCCAAAATCGCCTTGCTAGCTGTTACCCAAACACCCCGGCCGGGTAAATTGCCCTTTAGGTCCGCAGTTAATTCACGCTGCGGTGAAAGTACAAAGCGAAGGAGAAAGGGCCTTTCCTTTCTCGCCCGCTCGATGATGCAGGTTCTGACCGGGATGTGCTGGCGGCTGCTCGCTCCGCCCCCCTCTAAATGAGGCTTGTCTTCGTGGAAATCCAGTACCTCTTCTTCTTCAGAGCGCTTTTTCTTCGTGTGAGGCATCGCTATCCTCGCTGGCCGCCTCAAAACCATCCTCATCGCCTTCACCTTGTTCTACGTGAGGCGCAGGCGCTTCAATCCAGCCTGCCTTTACGCGTGCGTTCAGGATGAGATCTTCGATTTCGTGTTTGCCAAGATTGAAGTTTTGAAGAATGCCGGGATGATGTTTGGTCTGACCGTGCGAACGCTCCTGCCAGCCGGCCAAATCGTCTGTCGCGCAGTCTGCCAGATCCTCCACTGTTTTGATCCCGCTCTCACCTAACGCGACGAGTGTCGCCGATGTAAGTCCTTCCACCTCCGCAAGCTCGTCCTCCACGCCAAGCGACCTGCGCTTCTCCGTTAGTTCGGCCTCTTGGCGCTCAAGAAATTCTCTCGCTCGGTCCTGAATTTCCTGAGCCGTACCTTCATCGAAACCCTCGATGTTGGCAACTTCCTGGAGATCGACAAAGGCAATCTCCTCCACGGAAGTGAAACCCTCGGACGCCAGTAGCTGGGCAATCATTTCGTCCACATCGAGCGCGGCGACGAACATATTCGTGCGCTCCGCAAACTCTTTTTGACGCCGCTCGGATTCCTCGGCTTCGGTCATGATGTCGATGTCCCAGCCGGTCAGCTGAGACGCAAGGCGAACATTTTGGCCTTTGCGGCCGATAGCTAGGCTAAGCTGCTCATCAGGCACAACAACTTCGATACGCTCGGACTCTTCATCGAGGACGACCTTGGCCACCTCGGCAGGAGCAAGCGCGTTAACGATGAACGTCGCAGCATCTGGCGACCACTGAATGATATCAATTTTCTCGCCCTGCAGCTCATTCACAACGGCCTGCACGCGGCTGCCTCGCATACCCACGCAGGCGCCGACAGGATCAATCGAAGTGTCCTTCGACACCACAGCGATTTTGGCCCTGCTGCCCGAATCGCGGGCAACGGACTTAATCTCGACAATGCCGTCGTAGATCTCCGGCACCTCCTGCGCGAAGAGTTTCGCCATAAATTCGGGACGGGTGCGGGACAAAAAGATCTGGGGCCCTCTGTTCTCCCGGCGCACGTCATAAACATAGGCCCGGACACGGTCGCCGAGCTTATAGTTCTCACGTGGCAGGGTCTCGTCCCGGCGGATGATGGCCTCTGCGCGGCCAAGATCGATCATCACATTGCCGTACTCGGCACGCTTGACGATGCCGCTCACAATCTCGCCGACGCGATCTTTATATTCCTCAAATTGGCGTTCGCGTTCAGCCTCACGCACCTTCTGCACGATGACCTGTTTTGCATTCTGGGCTGCGACACGGCCAAAATCGAGGGGCGGAAGCGGCTCGGCTATGAAGTCGCCAACCTCGGCCTCAGGATTGCGTTTCTTGGCGTCCTTCAGGCTGATTTCGGTCGCGTCGAGCGTAACGTGCTCCACGACTTCCAAGAGCCGGGACAGCTTGATCTCCCCAGTACGCGGGTCGATTTCCGCACGGATCTCGTTCTCGCTCCCATAACGCGATTTCGCCGCTTTCTGAATAGCGTCCTCCATCGCCGACAGAACAAGCGTCCGGTCAATGGATTTTTCCCGAGCGACCGCATCGGCGATTTGCAACAGTTCCAGCCGATTCGCGCTAATCCCGATCTGCGCCATCTTTCAACTCCGTATCCTTCAAACTTTGTTCGTCCAATTCGCTGCCTTCAGCCCATTTTTGGCTGGAGGCCTTTGCCTTTGCGAGCGAGGCCCTGATCAGTTCGTCCGTCAAGACGAGCTTGGCGTCCTGGATCAGCTCAACGGGAAGACCTATCGTTTGCACTTCACTCTGATTATCGAGCTTGACCTGCAGCCTCATTTCCCCGTCATCGAAGCCTTCCACGATGCCGCGGAAGCGGCGCCTTCCGCCTATTAACTCCTTAAGCTCAACTTTCGCTTCATACCCGGCCCAGTCTTCAAAATCGGAAGGACGGACCAGAATGCGATCAATTCCCGGCGAAGACACTTCGAGAAAATAACGCCCTTCGACAGGATCATTTGCATCGAGTAAAGGCGAAAGACGCCGGCTTATGGCGGCACAGTCATCCACATTGATCGTGCCCCCTGCTTTATCGGCCATGATCTGAACCGTGGCACCCTCGCGCCCGGACAAAGAGACACGCACGAGCCGGAAGCCCATGTCATGCAGTACCGGTTCTACAAGAGCCGCGATCTCAGCCGCCTGTCCCGTCTCGTGGGTGAAGCGTTCCGTTGGGGCACGTGTTTCGGCCTTATGTTCTTTGTCTGTAGCGGCGGAATTCGTTTCCATTCACTCCGGTTCGAAGGCGTTCTCTGGCGCCAGATAAAGAAAAAGAGCGGACCGCGCGGACCACTCTTCGTAAAAGATTGATTTGAGCTGCCTTCAAAATAGGCCAAATGCCGTGGGCATTCAAGCCCCATCTGCTGCTCGAAGCGAAGCCCGCATTCACTCTTTATATTCGTTTCAAAATGACAAATGTGGAATTCCGGCCTGCTTTATTCGCCTTGGCTTCGTACCGCGTCATGGGCCAGTCAGGTACTCTTGTTCTATGCTCCGATGTGAAGATCTGCTCAAGCTCGAAACTTGGATGCACATTCGCCGCCTCTATTGCAGCTTCCGCGTAGTCCGCGGCATCGGAGGCAAAGCGCAGTTCTCCGCCGAGGCTAAGGATAAGAGCGAGCTTATCGAGGAGAGGGTTCGATACGAGGCGTCGCGCTTGGTGCCGCGCCTTGGGCCAAGGGTCTGGGAATAGAATGAAAACGCGAGTGATACTCCGCGGCGGAAGCCAGGAAAGCAGCGGTCTTACATCGTCGGCGTGGAGACGGACTCTTTCCTGAAGGTCCAATTTTTCAACGGCTGAGACCGCGGCCACGACCCCGTTGATGTACGGTTCCGCGCCGATCAGGCCAATTCCAGGATTTTGCGTTGCTTGCCAGGCAAGGTGCTCGCCCGCGCCGAAGCCGATTTCGAGCCAGACTTCATGCACGGGTTTTGAAAAAATGGACGACAGCCCCTTTTGTAGAGGCTGACTCAAATCGATTTGCAGAGGCTTTAATTGAGTAGATAGCAGCGCTGCCTGCCGCACAGACAGTTTACGGCCTCGTCTGCGTCCGAAGCTTCGCAGAGGGGCACGCTCGCCTGCCTCAGTGATGATTCCAGGATGTTCCTTCTCAGAGGTCAGTTCAACGCTTCTTGCAATGGATCCACGAGGTCGAGGCGTTCCCACGAAAAACCACCATCGCTCTCGGGCTCACGTCCAAAGTGCCCATAGGTGGCGGTCCGCCTGTATATTGGCCGGCTCAAGCCGAGGCGTTCGCGAATTCCCCGGGGACTAAGATCGATCACTTCCGTGATCGCACGCTCGAGCCTGTCTTCGTCTACGCGGCCGGTGCCATACAAATCGGCGTAAATGGACAGGGGTTTGGCAACGCCGATGGCATAGGAAAGCTGGAGGCAGCATTTATCCGCAAGACCAGCGGCAACGACGTTCTTGGCGACATAGCGCGCCGCGTAAGCGGCCGAGCGATCCACCTTCGTCGGGTCCTTCCCCGAAAAAGCCCCGCCGCCATGCGGAGCTGCACCGCCATATGTATCCACAATGATTTTACGTCCTGTAACGCCGGTGTCACCATCGGGACCCCCGGTGACGAACCGCCCTGTCGGATTAACGTAGAACTCGTCCTTTGAGGGCATCCAACCATTCGGCAACACCTCAAGTACGATGTCCCCCACGATTTCGCGAACGCGCTCCTGGCTGACGTCCTCTCCATGCTGAGTAGACACCACCACCGATGTCGCACGAACCGGCTTGCCGTTCTCGTATAGTAGGGTGACTTGGCTCTTCGCGTCCGGGCCAAGCTCGGGCAGCTTTCCGGCATGCCTTAGCTTTGACATGTGAAAGAGGATACGGTGCGCGTAGTAAATTGGCGCAGGCATGTATCCTTCAGTTTCGCGGCAGGCATAGCCGAACATAATACCCTGATCGCCTGCCCCCTCATCTTTATTTCCCGATGCGTCAACACCTTGGGCGATATCGGCAGACTGAGCGTGAACGTAGCAATTAATCTCAGCTTTCCGCCAGTCGAAGCCTGCCTGGTCATAGCCAATATCGCGAATGACTTGGCGCGTTGTACTGACGAGATCGCCGGGCGTAACACTTGAGGGACCGCGCACTTCGCCGGCGAGAACGACGAGGTTGGTGGTGGCCAGGGCCTCCAGAGCAACACGGGAGTGGGGATCGGCACGAAGGTAAAGATCGACGATTGCGTCGGAAATCTGATCGCAAACCTTATCGGGATGCCCCTCCGACACGGATTCGCTTGTAAAAAGGTAATTTTTTCTTGCCACAGCCCCGTTCCAGTCTTTGTTGTTTGGTGGACGCAGCCGTGACGCCGCGTCAGGCGAGGTCGTTTTCGAGCCCAGCCTGGCTTTCCTTAACCTCAGGCTTTTCTTCTGACAAGGCCCTCACAAGATCGATAACGCGCCGGCGAACTTTCGGATCGTGGATTTTTGCGAAAGCTCTGTTCAAGTCGAGCCCCTCGCGCGAATTCAAGAAATCCAAAAGAAAGTTTTCCTGCTCCGGTTCATGGAGGCCATGAGCGGGATGAGCCTGTGCGCTATTGGCAAAAGCATCCTCAAAAAAATAGCCGACGGGCACTTCAAGAATCCGGGAGAGATGGAAGAGGCGGCTTGCGCCGATACGGTTCGTTCCCTTCTCGTACTTTTGGATCTGCTGGAAAGTGAGATTCATTTTCTCGCCAAGCTTCTCCTGGCTCATGCCAATTATCATCCGCCGGTAGCGGACGCGGCTTCCCACGTGGACATCAACCGGATTCGGCTTCCTGCCAGTGGTTTCATAAATCTCATCGTTTTTCGCTAACATAGACACTGATGACTCCGCCATTCCCATGCTCCGCCCCACGATTTCCTAAGATTTTCCAGTTTACGCGCCCATTGCAGTGACCAATTCTCACTACCCACAAGTTGTAGTTACACAATCTAATGCCGTCAAGTTGCTTTTTTTCTTAAAATAAACCCATTTTTTGAAAGTTTTATAAACAGTTATTCCATTCAACTCATATCCCGCCAAAGGTGTGTGAATGCTGAATCGTCTTCAGGTCTTTATTGCTAAGATAACCAAATAAAATGCCAGAGGTAGAACGAGGAAAAGAATAAAAGCGGGACGCCGCGTGGCCTCATAGAAGGTCTCCGGTAAAGGCCGCGGCAATTTATGATCTATTACCCCTTCTTTGCCGAGATCGAGGGACGCAAGAACCCGCCCGAACGGATCTATGACTGCCGAAACTCCAGTATTCGCCGCGCGCATCACAGGCAGCCCTTCCTCGACCGCGCGGATTTGCGCCTGATGTAAATGCTGATAAGGGCCGGTAGATTCCCCGAACCAAGCGTCATTTGTGACATTGACGAACCACCCAGGCCGTTCCTTTTCGTCACGCACTCGTCCTGGGAAGATAATCTCATAGCAAATTAGGGGAAGAAACTTAGGCGCATGCGCCGTTGCGATCAGCGGCGCTGGTCCCGATCCGGATTCAAATCCGTCGAGCTGATGGGAGAAAGCGCGGAACCCAGTCATCGCCAAGAGCCCACGAAAGGGGACATATTCGCCAAAGGGAACGAGGTGAATTTTGTCATAGATGGCCTCGATCCTGGCTCCCTCCCCCAATACGAAGAGGCTGTTGTACACGCGATCAAAGCTATAACGTGCGTCAACCGAAAGTATTCCCTCCGCCCGTTCTGCACCTAGTATAAGAGCAGTTTGAGGGGGGATTAGAGCCGAAAGTATCTCCCTCGCCTCTGGGCTGAAAATTTCGCGGTTGAAGCCGAAGAGAAAAGGGGCCGCTGACTCGGGCCAAATAACGTGCGTGAAGGCTCCGATGTTCCCGCCTCCGGTCCCGTCCCGGCTTAGCGAAAGTAACCTATCGAAGATCCATCTGCGATTTTCGGGCTTCCACCTCTCGCGCTGTGGGACATTGGGTTGGACGATGCGGACGCCGGCGCCCTCGACTTCGCCAGCCGTTTCGCGGAGGCGATAACTGCCAAAACCGTAGCTGGCAGGCAAAGCGATAATAGCGATAAGAAGAGGTGCCCAAAGTCTCTTATGGCGCGCATGGGTTGCCGAAATGGCGGCGGCAGGCGCAGCGAATATGAAGAGGGCTGCGAGTGTGAGGCCATAAACCCCGATATAAGCAGCCATCTGCATGTGTGGACCGTTCGCAGCGAGAGCCTCCCCGAACAAGTTCCATGGGAAACCGGTGAACAGATAACCGCGTGCCGCTTCGGCGCAGAAGAAGGCAAAAGCGAATGCGAGCAGCCGCGCTAAGCCAGGCCTCCACATGATGACGGCTAGAGCCGCGGCAGCGGCGTAAAATAGCGCGAGCCCGGCGGGGAGCGCGACCACGGCAAGTGGCATCAACGCCGCGTACCGCTCGGCATCCACGTAAAATGCGTAGCCGATCCAATAGATGCTCGCGAGGAAATAGCCAAAGCCAAATGCCCAGCCGGCAAACGCCGCGAGGGCAATGCGCTTTTTCCACCCCGCGAGGCTTGTTGGCGCAGGGATTTCGCGCAGGCTGATCGCATCCAGCACCCAGATCAGCACCGGGAATGTGAAGAACATCACCGGCCAAATGAAAAACGGCGCCATCGCCAAGACGGAGAGAGCTCCGGCTGCGCAGGCAATAAGCGCGAGCTTCCAGGTTGGAAGGCGCGCGAGTAGTTTTGGCAGAGCGTCCATCGGCTGCGTGGAGATTGAAGCGGAAGAATTGCGGTTTGCGATAATCGCGTTTGGAGCCAATGAAGAGAAAAAGCGCATTAGTTGTGGCAAACGATTTTCCCGGAAGGAGCCCGTCGCTGACTACAGGCGACGCTAACGGCGAAGTTATAGGGTAGTCAGCATTTCTGTGGTAGCTTTAGCATTAGTATTCGTATCACGAGAGAAGCATGCGAACATTGCTGGCCTTTAGCTGTTTTGCTCTAATTTGTGGGTTCTGCGGATCTGCTTCCGCAGACGTCTTTTGCGGCACGGGCCGCTGCCCGCTTTCTCATCAGTTTCTGGCCAAGTTTGCTAAAAGCCATAATTCGGCACGGAGGCGATGTTGCTGCCAGACGCCCCCTGGGTGGGGATGGTATCTCCGGCAAAAATACTGTCACGAATGCGATGCGCCGCTCATTGTTGTCGACGAGCTTGGCGGTGTTACAATGGTCCGGGCGCGCTAGGAACGGCGCTGAAGTCGCTGAAAGCAGCCCGCACCTTCACTCAGCCGCGTCCAGCGCCGCGGATGGGTGCCGGGAATCGCCACGTTTGTTTTGCCGCCGCACATAGGTAATCGTGGAGTCTGGCTGCTGAGCTTTGGCCTTCAGCGCCGCGATCAATGCATCCTCCGCACAAACTGTTAGATGGCTGGTTCTGCCCTTAAGCTTGAGTCCGACAATATAGTGCATTGGGTTTTGCATAGGCGCTTCCTTTCGGCCCCCTCCCTAATCTAGCAACCAAGTTGCGCTTTTCTAAGCGGAAATTCCAGCACGTCAGCTGGTTCGCGCTGCTGAGCTTGCCTCCAGGCAAAAATTTGCTGCCACCCTCCCGCCCGCATTGGGGCGGCTCCAGCCATAGTTGTACCTCACCATCGCCGCCAGGGAAACGGAGTGAAGCCGCAAAGTTGGACTAACCCTTCTTTCTAACTTCGAGAAGGAGTGTTCACATGCGTATT
>JBAUNL010000212.1:0-2402 GCA_049579205.1 Rhodomicrobium sp.
GAACGGAGGCCCCGATTTGATCAAATATCAGCGACAGGGCCTTCGTCCGAAACTTTTTGCGCGGGTTTGATGACGCTTGGCGAACCCACGCGGATATTTTGTCGGGAAGAGTCTGCTCCGGGTCAAAACTCACCGTCTACAGGGTGCGCCCTGGTTATCGAAGGCGCGCCGCAAAGCTTCGGTCGAGGAAATTCCGCTCCTGAAGGGTACAGCGGTTGTGTCCTGAAATCTCGCCCAAGTCTGCGATCGGACCCGCTGCAGAAATTCAAACTGAGACATACCCGGCGGGATCATGGCGCTTACCGTGGGCGGCTACGATGCGCCCGAACGGCCGGAAGTGCGGCCGGTCCACGGGAGAGAGCGGAAAAAGCGGTAAGGCTGCCCAGCGCGAAGCTCTAAGCGCCGTTTGCGGTAATGGGCTACCTTGCGCAAATTGTTGTAATATTTCCGCGTTCGCCGGAAGCCATAAGCCAAACAGTGCTAGATATCACGGATAGAGGATCAGGATTGCTGCGGATTGATCCAGACCGGAAACGTTACTTCATCCAAACGGACTAAACCCGTACCCTAAACCGTTGTCTATATGCATGGCTTGATATGTGCCCCCGCGCATGAAGGTCGTGTATGGCGGTGCTAATGGCTCATCCTTGGGGCCGCAGGCAGGCAGGACGGGGTTCGGGCTATCTTTCACCGTCTGAGACACAGAATCAGGTCCTGCTAGCTGCTCATCGTTAGGAAGAAGCAAGTTCATCTTGTTGGCCAAGCCGACGGTTGCATAATGTAGCCAACTTCCCTGAATAGCTTGAACCTCTGCTAGGCCATTACGTTGTTCGGTGGGGCATGCCGGGGGAGGGAAGAAATGACGGGCTTGGTGACGCTAGATTTGCTTGAGTTTTGGGTCTCGCGTGCCGAAGAGATAGGCGAGCTTGTCATTCTAGACGAAAGACCCCGAGCTGAGACACGAGTTGGAAACCATCGCCGGGGGTTACGATAAACTGGCAGGCCACTCGCCCTGGCTTGAGGCGTGGAGGTTGGTGCTGGATGGTTTGGAACAGCAACGAGACTTGACTTCGGGATTACGTTGAAGGGAACGGCCGTGAGCTGTGAAGCAACACTTTAAAACCAGTGGGTGCCTCGATGAGCGAAGCAATGACCATTATTGGCTTCATCGGTATCGTGCTTTCTTTTGGTGTCACCATATGGACAGGGTTTGAGTTATTGCGTGCGTGGACGACGTTGCCCCCGTACAGCCACGGAAAGTTGCCAAGATATCGATTTGCTTATGTCCGAAATCTTGACCTTGCTCATAACAGATCAACCCCTTCCAGCAAGAAATCGTGATCACGCCTTGACCGGTGGCAAATGGAAAGGTTACCGCGATTGCCACATCAAGCCGGACTTGGTGCTAATCTACAGAAAGCCAGATGCCGAAACTTTGCAATTGGTGAGGCTCGACTCGCACTTGTTCCGGTAAAGGCAAACCTCGCCAGAAGCTCGCTGAAGCCGCCACCAGCCGCGAAAGGTTTGCCCGGTCGAGGCTGCCGCTTCCTATGGGACGGTCGAAATAAGCCCCGCCGCCTGAAAACAGCGCCGGCATCAGAAATCGATCGGGCTGCCAGTTCTGCAGCACATTCCAGGGCTAGACTGACCTGGTGCAAAAACCGCCGCATAGGTTGATGCATTTCGTCGGTTCAATTTCCGTGATGGCTGCAACCACAGCGAGAATATCGCTGAGGAACCTTCCATTAACCGCCACTGTTTGAAAATAAATTACGGCCTTTGCCGCATGAATATCAAAGCTTGGTCGTTGAATTCCCTGATTGAACGCCCCGAGGATTAGCTTAAGTTCCCTGGCAGACGATGAGCCCCTATCATGAAGCGCCCTCGCGATCGCCTCCACCAGCTTGGCATTGAGGATGCGGCCGCGCTTCTGGCGGCTATCGTGACTTCGTCGTCGGACGCTATCCTCAGCAAGACACTCGACGGTACGATTACAAGCTGGAATAAGGCGACGGAGCAGCTTTTCGGCTACACAGCGCAAGAGATGGTCGGCCAGTCCATTCGCCTCATTATCCCAGCTGATCGGCAAGCCGAGGAGGATTCCATTCTGGCACGCATCGCAGCTGGCGAGTACATCGATAATTATGAGACCGTCCGCCAGCGCAAGGATGGACGGCTGGTCGACGTTTCGGTCACCATTTCGCCAGTCCGCGATCGCAGCGGGACTCGGGGCACACGCGCGCCTGGGTACAGATACGAAAATGGCACCTTTTCCACAACTTCTCTAGCAGTTTCAGTTAGTTGCGTTATTCAAGGTCTTTTAATAACAGGTAATAACAGGTGTGGAACAGATACCTGAACAGCTCGCGCATCAGATATGGAGCAGGTTACCTCGATCACGA
>JBAUNL010000213.1:0-5643 GCA_049579205.1 Rhodomicrobium sp.
GGTCCCGGATTTCTGTCTCATTTTTGCTCCCTCATGGGCAAATTGAGCCAGAAATCCTCCATTCCGCGTTAACCCTGTTTTGTCTCACAAGCGCTGATCCGGGACACAAACGAATCCCGGCGACGACTTGCCGGCCAGCTGAGGCAAAGGTGCCGCTCATCGGCATCACGATCCCAATCTTGATGACCTCTTGGGGAGCGGTCGATCCCGGCGAAGATGTGAACGCACTGGCAAGGATGACGAGGGTTAGGCATCTGCATCGCATGTTAGCTTCCCCTTACGAAGCAAAGTTCGAATTCCAAAACTCGGTTGCTCATGCGAGAACTCCAAGTCTCAAGAACCCTCGCCAGTTCATGAAGGCGCAATGTTGTGACCTGTTCGGGAGCCTCATATCAAATATCAAATTCGCCGCAATCCATTCGCCAGAGCGCTCAAATGCGTCCTTCGCGGATGGCTTGAAACGATGCCTTCGCCCTGGTGCGATCACAACTGCACTCAAAATGGATGTTGACACCAGGCTATCCGTTGTCTGTCATCGAGTCTATTTCAGCACCTCAATAATGATCAAGGCACTATTCCCACTGTGCTGGGAGCAACGCTAAGTCAAGGAAGCTCGATATGATGAGAGATAGACCACCCTTCCGCGCCGACATGGTTGGCAGTCTCTTGCGCTCGCCGAAACTGAAAGAAGCTCGCAAAAAGTTCGAGGAAAAAGCGATCCCGGCAAGCGAGCTGGCGACTATCGAAGATGATGAGATCAGGGCGCTCATCAAGAAAGAGGAGGCGGTTGGGCTGAGGGCTGTCACGGATGGAGAATACCGCCGCTCCTTTTGGCATTTCGATTTTCTGGAGAATCTCGGCGGCGTCGAGGGCTATTGGATGGAGCAGGGCATCGCCTTCAAGGGGGTGGCCACCAAGCCGTACGGCGTACGGGTGACAGGCAAGATCGGCTTTCCTGCAAACCATCCCCATCTCGATCATTTTAAATTCCTGGCGGCGCATACGACGCAGGTGCCCAAAATGACGATCCCCTCGCCGAGCATGCTCCATTATCGCGGCGGCCGCGCAGCGGTGGCTCAGAACGTCTATCCCGACATGGAGGAGTACTACCATGATCTTGGGCTCGCCTATGCGGCGGCGGTTAAAGCATTCTACGATGCCGGATGCCGCTATTTACAGCTCGACGATACCAGTCTCGCCTATTTTTGCGATCCGGAGCAGCGCGACATGCTGAAGGCGCGGGGCGATGATCCCGACCGGCTTATCCATCGCTACAGCGATATGATCAATACCGCGACCATCTCGTCCTTCGGACATGATCATCACCACGCACACTTGCCGAGGCAATTTCAGGTCAACATTTATCGCGTCCGGCGGCTACGAGCCGGTCGCGGATCTCGTTTTCAACGGGATCGACGTCGACGGCTATTTCATGGAATGGGACGATGACCGCTCCGGCGGCTTCAAGCCGCTTCGGCTCTTGCCGAACGGCAAAATCGTGGTCTTGGGTCTCGTAACCACCAAAACCGGGCCACTCGAATCCGCGGACGAGATCAAACGCCGAATAGAGGCTGCGAGCCGCTACGCCCCGATTGAGCAGCTTTGCCTCAGCCCGCAATGTGGCTTCGCTTCGACGGAGGAAGGGAATGTTCTCTCGGAGGAAGAGCAATGGGCGAAGCTCGCCTTCATTGTGAAAGTCGCGAAAGAGGTCTGGGCCTGACTACTTTCTTTTGCAAGCGCTTATGACTCCGCAATATGGTGTGCTCCCTTCTCACCGATGATGATGCATGCAGCATTGGTGTTGGCGGACATATCATGTGATTCACATCAGGATCGCGGGCCGGATTTCCGCTCGCGAAGGCAAAGCGGACCATGGCCCGATAACCCGAAGGCTGCTTTCGACCCCACGCTGGCTTCAAGCGAAAGCCCAAGCAAGGTGGTCTATCGGAGTCAGTGGTGCCGTTTTCGGGCTTGTTGGGCGCCGAGGAACGACTTCATTGCCAGTCGCGGCTCGTCAGTCCCTCACGCCTCCGCAAATGCATCGACTCCCTCCTGGACAGCGGCACGAATGGGTAGATCCTCCCAGGACCGGATAAGAGCCTTCTGCAATCAGATAGCCCGCGGGCCAGCGGCAAGGAGCATGCCAGCCACTCTTCGAGAGCGCTATCCAAATTCGCTTGCCGGGACCCTTCGTTGGAGGAAGCCCCAGTCCTCTGCCTCAGCTGCCGATTAATGTCTCGCCCAAAAGAAGCAGCTGTCTTGTTCGCCCCCAGCCAACGAGCATCGGCAAGAGCGCTGCTTCAACAACGGAGGGAATGCCAAGCTTAACCTCAGGCATGCTATTCGGGCGATGACGGGGACAGGCAGGCTGCGAAGGGCATCGCAGCACCTGTTAATGCCCATAATGAAGCGGCGGCCGAGGTGGCATCGAGGCTGGACATTTCCTTGATATCCGTACCCGCGATAAACGCGCGTGAGCCGGCGCTTGCCAGCACAACGGCGCGCAGGGCTTCCATAGCTTGGAGCTTGTCCAACTCGCTGGCGAGTTGAGCCATAAGCTGGCTGTTGAGCACGTTCAGCTTGCGATCATTATCGATGATAATGCGCGCTACGCATCCGGTGCCTCGGGGCTAACGCGGATGAGTGAATCTTGGCCGGTCAACTTGGCTCTCCTTTGCATACGCGCGGCCACGGGTGAGCGATAAGCGAACAGCCGCAAGCAAAGCCCCTCGCTTCGCATAGCGATTACTGGTGGTATAACAATGGGCCGGATTTTTCTGATATTGTAATGAGGATGGGAACTCTAACTCACTCTTCACATAAAATATTTTGGGGACGGAAATGGGTAATGAACAAATCTCACTGTTCAATGCGGCCGCAGCTTGCGAGGATTTATACGCGGTGCAGCTTGAGACGCTCGATATTAGCGATCCAAAGCGGTTCCAGGACGGCACTGTCTGGTCCTATTTCGAACGGCTGCGGCGGGAGGAGCCCGTTCATTACTGCCCAGATAGTCCGTACGGTCCTTATTGGTCTGTCACCCGCTATCATGACATCATGGCAGTCGACACAAATCACACTGTTTTTTCATCGCAAGGGGGCATTACCCTGTTGGAGCCGCAAGAGGAATTGCGGACCCCGATGTTTATCGCGATGGACCAGCCGAAGCACGCCGAGCAAAGGAAGGCGGTGCAGGGCATCGTTTCACCCGAAAGCCTCGCAGAGCTGGGGAGACTTATCCGCGAGCGTGTGGTCGACATCATTGAATCCCTGCCCGTGAACGAGACGTTCGATTGGGTCGAGCGCGTCTCAATCGAGCTGACAACCCAGATGCTGGCTACCCTCTTTGGTTTCCCCATCGAGGATCGCCGGCTGCTGTCGCATTGGTCGGACGTTGCTACCATGCTGCCGCAAACGCCAGAACAATGGGATTTTCGCGAAGCGGAAATGCAAAACTGCCTCGCCTATTTCTCTCGTCTTTGGAAAGAGCGCGCGCAACTCCCTCGGGCCCATGACCTCATTTCCATGATGGCACACGATCCTGCTACCCAGGACATGCCGCTTAGGGAATTCCTTGGCAATCTCATTCTTCTCATTGTTGGCGGTAATGACACCACCCGTAACACCATCTCGGCAAGCCTGCATTTGCTCAACAAGAATCCAGACGAGTATGAAAAACTGCGAGATGATCCTTCGCTTATTCCTGGAATGGCCGCGGAGGTGATCCGGTACCAGACTCCTCTCGCCTATATGCGCCGGCGCGCGCTTGTTGACTTCGAGCTGGGAGGGAAGACGATCAGAGCCGGCGACAAGGTCGCTATGTGGTATATCTCGGGCAACCGCGACGAAGCTATGTTCGAGCGGCCAAACAGCTTTTGGATCGAGCGGCCGAACGTCCGCCGTCACTTGGCATTCGGCTTTGGGATCCACCGCTGCATGGGCAAAGGCCTCGCCGAATTGCAGCTCAAGATCTTGTGGGAGGAGTTGCTGACACGGCATCCCAGGATTGAAGTTGTTGCTCCCGCCGTGCGCGTAGCCTCGAGCTTTGTGCATGGAATCGCTTCCCTACCTGTCAACATTCCCGCCTAACCAAGCGGCCCAGCTGAGCGGAAGCGTTCCATTCCGGGGACGTACTCAATTTCAGACTTCGGTGCCACGCCCGCGTTGGCCGACAGCGGCCATCTGGGGCGTTTGGCCATTGCGTCTCTTCTAAGAGGACAAGCGGAAGGGTCGCTGCAACGCGCAGCTGAACGTTATTTCCCAGCCGCGCCTCCATGGCCTGGCCGAAGCACAGGCTTCCCATTGTTGTGAGATTGGCAGCTGTCAACGGGTCACCATTCAAACGCAGGCGCGGAACCTTATACGAAACTGTTTTCCAGAGGCTTCGCAGCTACGCTTACATACTAATACGTGCAGAAGCTACAATTGCTACTTCTGATTTTCGTTCCTTCGTGTAACCGAATCAACCGAGTTTCCAGTGACGTGTAATACAGCGGTCACACAACCTATCGGTTACGCAAGCTAACGCGGCCGATATCTACTCCGGTGGTGGATATAAGGATGTCCCCGTTCCTCCGACATGCTGCTCGTTCGCCGGCTTCTATATCGGCGGCAACATGGGAATGGCCTGGACGGAGGTCGATCACCCTAAGCCGAATATTCACCGACCTCGGCATGAACGGCTGGAACTGGACAAATACCGGCACTTTCAACGACCAAAAAATCAATTCCGTCAATGGGTTCGGCGGCGGCCAATTGGGCTATAACTACCAAAGTTCCTGCTGCTGGCTCTTTGGTATCGAAGTCGACCTCGGCGCCTTGGGGGTGAATAACAACTTCCATCGCAACATGATGATGAATGATTGGCTTATCAACAACGTAAGCCTCGATGGGAACAATAATAATGATGCGTTTTTTGCCGGCGACGCGACCGGCCGCATCGGCTACACCTTCGGCAGCTCGATGGTCTATGCGAAAGGTGGCTTCGCGTTCGTCGACCTAAACAATAATATGAACGAAACCATATTTTGGAGGACTAGCCCGAATCACGCGAGCCCCACTGGCAATCCGTTTGACACGTTCAACGGCAACAATGGCGACAATTGGCTGACGGGTTGGACTGTGGGTGCCGGCTTCGAGTGGAAGCCCTGCTGCCAAAGCAACTGGTCGATCAAGGTCGAATATCTGCATTACGACTTTGGCAGCAACAACAATAACAATTGCTGCAACGACTACTTCAACCAGAACTTTTCTGGGATTATTAATAACCGGTTCCGCACCGGCGACGTTACTGCGGACACTGTGAAGGTCGGCTTCAACTACTTCTGGAGCCCGGGGTACTCCGCACCACCACCTCTTAAGTAGCTCTCCCCTTCCCCTGAGGACTACTTAAACTGGCCGCCGCGTTTTTGGCGGCCTTTTTTGTGTTGATACGTGGAAAGAGTGATAAGCCAGCGAGCAATCTGGGGCGGTCCGAAATTCCGCTTCCCGGGGTGAAGCGGTTGCAACTAGAAGCAGCACTGGAGTCTGGTTTCGACCCACATTCCCCGTTCAATATCAAGGCTTGGTACCGCTTATGGAGAGCGCCGGTGTGAGCCATTCCCGCAGTTTCGACCATCTTTTTCGCCCCGAGACGTTGCGGAC
>JBAUNL010000214.1:0-3451 GCA_049579205.1 Rhodomicrobium sp.
TCTTCAATGAGGTCAGGGCTATCTTCTTCCGGGGGATCGATTTCGATCCCATTGACGACATCGCGGACGCCCGGCACCCACCAAGCAAGCACTCCTGCCAACCGCTTCGAAGTCAAGCCTGCTACGCAGCCGTTCAAGATGGTCCGCTTTGGGATCCATTTGCGAGCGAAAGAGGGGTGGGCTGCGAACGGAGCGACTGGGCCTGCACATAAGCTGCCGTTTCGCCCTCTCTAGAATCCCCGCTGCGTTCTTCCGAATCCGGACCCAAGGCGACGTTTGGAAGTGTGCTTGACTTCCAAATACCCTCCTTGCTTAATATAGAAAGTTGCGGCAGCAGGGCGTGGTCAGAGATGGCGATATTGACCCGTGCCACCGCGGTGTTTCTCTTAAGTTTTTGCCTTGCGATCACCGCTTTCGCCGGCAAGCGCGTTGCGCTTGTGATTGGCAATTCCGAATACAAACTCGCCCCCCTCAAAAATCCCACGAGTGATGCCGATGATCTCACGGCGGCGTTGAAGCGCCTGCACTTTGACGTCATTGAGCGCAAGGATCTCACGATTCGCGCCTTTGACGACGCGCTCGACGAGTTTGTCGCAAAGTCGAAAGCAGCGGATATCGCCATGTTTTTCTTCTCAGGACATGGCGTGCAGATCGACAAGCGCGGCTTTCTTGCGCCAATCGATGTCAAGGCCGAGACGGAAAGCAGCGCGTTGCGCGAGCTGGTCGCAATCCAGGAGGTCGTATCGCGCACCGAGCACGCAGCCAAGGTGAGTGTGATTGTGCTCGATGCCTGCCGCGACAGCCCGCTACAGGAACGCTTGCGCCGGATCGCCGTGGAGAAGAATAAGGAGCTCGAACCGCCGAAGGGCCTGCCACCAGTTTCGGTGGTGGGCAGCGACACCCTCATCGTCTATGCGACCGTGCCCGGCGAGACTGCGAGCGATGGCGCAGGGCGCAACAGTCCCTTCACGACGGCGTTTTTAAAGCACATCGAGACACCCGGCCTCGACCTGGAGCTAATATTCAAACGCGTCACGGCTGACGTATTAATTGCAACCGGCGGCAAGCAGCAACCGGAGCGGCTTTCCCGTTTGCAAAGCGAGCTCATTTTGCGGGAAGATACGGCGGAGCAGCAGCTTTGGGACTCTGTCAAGGACAGCGGGAGCCCTGACGCTGTAGGGACATATCTTACCAAATATCCAAAGGGCAATTTCGCACCTGTGGCTCGCGCCCTGATCAAGCAGATCGAGCAGCAGCGTCTCTTGGAGCAGGCTTTGAAAGAGGAGGAGAAACGCCGGGCTGAAGTAGAACGGAAAGAGGCTGAGTTCTGGAGGCTTGAAGAAGACCTTAAGTCGCGATTGACCGTACTCGAAGAGAGACGTCGCCAGGAAGCGGCGGAAAAAGCCGCCGCTCTGAAGGCTGAGGAGCCGCGCAAACAAGACGAAGCCAAGCTGGCGGAGGAAAAGAGGCGCGCCGAAGAATCGAAGGCGGCTGCGGTACTCAAGCAGCAAGAGGAGAAATGGCGCCAGGAATCGGCGGAAAAAGCTGCCGCTCTCAAGGCTGAGGACCAGCGCAAGCAGGACGAGGCCAAGCTCGCAGAAGAGAAAAAGCGCGCCGAAGAAGCCAAGGCGGCCGCGTTACTCAAGCAGCAAGAAGACAAGCAACGGGAAGATGCAGCCCAACAAGCTGCTTCGGCGCCTAAAGCCGGCGAGAACCACAAGGCGGAGGAAGCCAAACCCGGAGACGAGCAGCTCGCCAAGCAAGCCCAGGAGATCAAAAAGCTCAAGGACCAGCTCGCCGAGGAACTCCGGATCGCCCGCGAAGCCGCCCGGGCCGCGGAGCAGAAGCGAATCGCCTCGGAAAAATCCGAAGCTGAGGCGCGCAAGAAAGCCGAGGAGAGCGGAAAAGCCAGCCAGCGCCGGCGTGAGAACACGGAAAAGCAAACTTCCTTGGGCAAGGGAGAAACCCACCGGGGCGATATAAGTTGCGTCGCTAGTTCATGTTCCCAGCAGCGGCGCAACTGCGTGGCCCATTCCAACGGCAGATGGGACGAACGTTGTTCCGGCTGGTACCGCGAATGCGTGAAAACTGGCGATTGGAACGGGCGCTTGTGCCAGCATACGGGGCTGGCAAGGAACTGAGGTACCAGCGAAGTGTCTGCGCCGGGCTTAATGGCCGACCTTGACTCGGCGATCTGGCGAGAGGATGAGGCGGCCCGGCAAAGCCATACCGTATCGCTGCGCTATAGCCAGAGCAGCTTACGGTTCGGATAATCCGCTGGCGTCAGCGTGGGGACAAAGTTACGCTCCACTAGCAGCCTTATACTTTCCGGTCTCAGATCCAGAACCGGCACTTGCCTGGGCGCGAAGCCGTTCAAGCCGCGAGGGCCGCTCACAACCCAAAGCGACGTTTTAGCATGTTTCAAACACTTCCGGAATTAGGGGTAAAGCTGCCGCGCGCCTTTGGGCATCCAAGGACACCTAGCGACCCCGACCGGCTATTCGTTCGGTCTTAACGCCCAGCACGGTTTTGGGTGCAGCCTAGCGTTTTGTTGCTGCGAAATCTGTCTCGCGCGATCAAAAATACGATGTTCGAAAATTGGAAATTCTATTCGCGCGAATCCATGCGCAAACCCCCACAAAATATCCCGCCAAATAGCTCGCCGAATATCGCGAAAATTATCACGCCAAATCAAGCCGGGTGGGGGGAGTGCCCAGGGAAATTCTAATGTCTACGTAAGCAGCCCGTCCGGCCACGAGGGGGTATATAGGATTGCCACCCTTGATATACGGAAGCCAGATATCTCAATGGCTGAAGAGGATCGAATTGGGATGGCGCAAGGCGAACCGCCAAGTGTTCGCAGAATCTACCGGCGAGGCTAAGCGGCGTGACGCCGGTGGCTTGATCTTCGCGCCGAATGAGTACTTTCCCTTGCCCTGGTGCAGGCCAGCTAAATGCTTGCCACGGTGACCGGCACGAGCCGTGCCCGTCGAGCTGCGTGCTTTGACGTAATGCCGTCGGCCGGAGCCCGGCCACGAGTAGCCGCGGACTTCGCTGCCATAGGTTACGACTTCGAACGCGCACAGGAGCGAGTGCCTCGATGCCAAGGGCATGCATAGCGCCTGCCGATAGAGTGACAATCTCCCCCCCCAACCCTGATAGACCGCGCTCGATAATCCGGACAAGAACGCTTCGGCCCCTTCGTTGATTACGGACTACTACGCGGCGGCAGCGACCGGTGACTCCCCGAAATGTTCATTTGGTTAGAGGGCGTACCATCGGCTGCTTGGCTGTCCGCCGTATAAGAGCCGGCAAAACCGCATTCTGCAAACGCCTGCTGGCAGCCCACGAACCAAAACGCTGCCAACAGACCAGCTGCAGGGATACTCAACGGCTTTCAAACGCGAGGGCCTATATCGGGAACCGGCGCAAACTTGTGAACCATCACTGG
>JBAUNL010000215.1:0-9912 GCA_049579205.1 Rhodomicrobium sp.
GCCCCGATCTTCTCGTCCTTGGCCCAGAAAGGGATCAAACCCCACCGCATTGTCTTGTAGACCGATCCTCCTTCTTCCGGCACCACCACGCCGACATCCTGCGTCGGCGCGACGTTCCATGACGGCCGCAGATTGGGAATTGCTGGATTGGTCAGGCGATAAAGGGCGTGAAGCTCCGCCCATGTGAAGTTTTGCGTGAACCGGCCGCACATGACTTGGCCCCCTTTTTGCGATTGCATCTATTCCAGCACGGTCACCGAACCACCGGCAACTCGCCCCAGGCTGTCGTGTACCGGTCGCTGAGGAAACTCGACCGCATATCCGCCTTCGGCTTTGCCCCGCCCAGATAGCCGAAATGCACCGACCTCGCCCCATACGTTTTGTTCAGCTCGTCGATGGCCGTCATAAGGCGCGCTTGCCGCTTCGGATCGCGCGTCTCGAAAAAGTCGCGCCGTTCGCGTTCAACACGAATCAAATCCGTCAGCATCACCCCGCATTTCTGGAAAGCGAAACCAGGCCGGTAGATGCGGTCGAACAGGCGAAGCGCCGGCGCAATCAGCTCCGGCGTGAAATCCGTCGGCCATGGCAGCGTCGCGCTCAGCATGCGCGCGTAGCAAGGCCGCGCCGGATTAAAACGGTCAGTGCGCGCGAATACCGTGACGCGCCTTGCCATCGATTTTTCGCGGCGCAGCTTTTCCGCTGCCCGGCCGACATAGCGCAGCAGCGCCTGCCGTATGAGCTCCTTGTCCCGCAGAAGCTGTCCGAAAGACCGCGAGACCGTGATGCCTTTCTTTGGCGCCGGCATTAGCTCAAGCGGCAGACAGGAGATGCCGTTCAATTCGCGCACGATGCGCTCGCCGACCACGGTCATTTTGGCCCTTATCTGTTTGGCATCCGCCTTTTTGAGATCGAGCGCCGTTTGTATACCCTGCGCCTCAAGCCAAGCCGACCATTGCGGCCCGACACCCCAAATATCTCCCACCTCGACCCGCGCGAGGCAGGCGTCGATATCGTGCTCCCCAGTCAGATTCCAGACACCGCCCGCCTCCGGCATCTTCTTCGCAAGCCGGTTAGCGATCTTGGCCAGTGTTTTGGTCGGACCTATGCCGATTGAAACGGGAATGCCGGTTTCCTGCTTCATCGTCCTTCGGATGGCGCGGCCATACTCGGTCTGTCCCCGGCTGTCGAAGCCTGCCAGATTCAGAAAGGCCTCGTCGATCGAATAGATCTCCAATTCGGGCGTGAAGCGCGAAAGCACATTCATCACCCGCCGCGACATGTCGCCGTAAAGGCTATAATTCGAGCTGTAGACGGCGACCTTCTTTGCTTTCAGCTCCTTGCGCTGCAAATGATAAGGCTCGCCCATCTTGAAGCCCAGAGCCTTTGCTTCCCTTGTTAGAGCGATAATGCACCCGTCATTGTTCGAGAGCACCACCACGGGCTGCCCCTCGAGCTCAGGCCGGAACACACGCTCACAGGAACAATAAAAGCTATTGCAATCGGCCAGCGCGAAAACCGCCGCGCTCACGACCGCGCCCGAAATTGCCGGACGCTGCCCGTCACCACGCCCCAAATCACGAGCTCCCGGCCCTCGCCGATAACAATAGGTTTGTAGGCCGGATTCTCCGGCCGCAGCTCGACTTGGCCACCGCGCGCGAACAAACGCTTCACCGTCATTTCGCCGTCGATCACCGCCACCACGATATGCCTGTGGCTCGCCTTCACCGCGCGATCGACAATCAGGATATCGCCGTCGAAGAGCCCGGCCCTCACCATGGAATCCCCGGCGAGCCGCACGAAAAACGTTGCCGCCGGATGCTCGATCAAAAGCTCGTTCAGATCGAGCTCCCCCTCGAGATAATCATCGGCCGGCGACGGAAAGCCGGCAGGCACCCGCGCCTGATAGAAAGGCAGCGGCGTTCGGCCCTTGATCGCCGCCGGAAAAACCTTACCGGAAACGGGCAGCTTCTTTCCAGGTGTAGAGAACATAACAAGAACGAGTACCATGCGCTTCCAGCCCCGCGCAACATCAAATCGCGCCGCCCGGCGCCCGTCCTTGAGCAAGCTTGCGGCCCGAAAAAAAAGTCCTTCAACATCGGCTGCTCAGGTTCGCCCGTGCTGCGTTAATTCGACGGGGCGGCTACGTCGCTACCCCAGCGCTGACTGGCGTGACCTTCAATCCAGGGCGTTGCGTCCAGCAACGGCGCGGACTAGCCTGACGAAAATCTGACCAGCAAAGGAGCCATCGTGAGCGAAAAACCCGTCGTGCCGTTCGAATCCTTCGGGGTTGCGTCCTGGGTCCTGCTCAACGCTTGCATGTCCGCGCTGCCCGAGCTGCGGGCGAAACGGCCCGACATTCTCGATCGCGTCCTGCTCATGCTCGAACGGTTGCAACTCGACCCGACCGGCGACGAAGAACTGGCCGATATTTACGCAGGCGCGCGGCGATTGATCGAAGGCGAGTATTTGATTGCTACCAAGGACGAATGATGACGGCCCCGGGGGGTTCTTCACCCCGCAAACAGCACCCGTAATACAACCCCGAGCCCGAACGCGGCACCGCTCGCGGCCACCGTCCCCAGCGCCGAAAGCCCTACCGTTCGCCACAAGACCACCTCAGCCCCGAGATCAAACGCCTTCGGCCAGAGCCGCACATATTTCGGCAGACTGGAAATCGAAAGCCCTGCAACGCACAGCGGCACGGCGACCCACCAGGCCACGCCGAACGAGCCCGCCGCCGCCGTTGCCCCCAACAGCCAAAATTCAGGGCTGACGAGCGCGCGCGGAAGCGCCTCCGGCCGCTGCATCATCCCTAGCCCAGCAATTTCGTTTTCAGTTTTTCCAGTTGCTCGTCATCGAGCCCGACCCCTTTCGCAAGCTGATACATGCGCTCGCGCGTGTCGCCGATCCTGAACACGAAATCCGGCACGACGGTGCTGAAATCCGCCAACGCCTCGTAGCTCATGTCCTTCGCCGCGTCCCTGAGCAGCACCCGGAATATCATCACAGGCCCTTTGTTGACCCGCAGCACCAGACCGTCGCCGCTCAGATTGTAGGAAATTTCGAGGTCCGTCCCGTCCAGAAGCCGATGACCCGGAATGTCCTCGCCTTCGCCGTCCACGATGCCTTCAGCCATCGCCGCAAATCCTCCTTGCGCATCATGCGCGGCCTGCGACCGCGCGCGCTTTTTTTACCGAGGCGCGGTTTTTCATATCGCGATTGTTTGGACGTGTCCGGATTTTTTGGGGCTGGTTATTTTGGGCGTTTCCCTGCTTCGCAGGGCCGCGCTCTACCTGTCACCCGCGCGCGTGTGACAGGCGGAGCCGCTGCGCGTCTCCGCCCTTGCGGGTAACGATCGCTTCTGTAATCCGATCAGTCGCGTCAAGGGAAAACTGGCCCCGTGCCCACTTCCGGAATCGTGTGTGAAGCGGGAGAAATTTGAGGTGACCCGAGCGCTGTTCTTGACCCTTTGCCGACTCTTTGGGCTTTTCGGCAGGATGGCTGCATGGGGTCGCAAGCGGTCCTGCCGGTCTTTTCGCGAGCCCATATTCGTCAAGTCGGCTAATGAATCCTATTGCGGTCTTTTCCGAAAATGCCCAAACGATCCCGCAATTCACCCTCTGCGGACGAAAATGAGCGTAAATGGGGGTCAAGACCTTATAGGGTTCGCCGGAGTGCATCTCAAAACCTGCTCGATTGCATGGCTGACTTCCAGAACCGTTGCATCTGCCCCGGTTGGAGCAATGACCTGGATTCCGAACGGCATGCCGTTATGGTCGCGGCCACAGGGAAGCACAGCCGCGCAGGCCAGAGCCATGGTCGGCGCATATGCAATCCCAAGCCAGCGCATATAGGTTGGCATATTTTTAGCGTTTATCTTCTCGACGAAAAGCTGCCCATGAGGAAACGGCGAAACTGAAGCGGCCGGGCAAATCAACACATCCGCGTCCTGAAAAAACTCAGCGAATTTCTTGGCGATGCTGGTTTGAAGAACGTGGGCCTGGGCGATATCAGTGACCTGAAGCCTCAGCCCCCGCTGGACATTATCGATGACGTTCGCCCCTAGCAGTTCGCGATGCTTTTCTAACCTGTGACCGTGCGCTGCAACATAGCAAAGGCCACGCAAGCTCTCGAAAGTTTCATGAACGCCGGTCATGTCGGGATCGCGCTCTTGCACCTCGCGGAAGAGGTGCCCGAACTGACGAATGCGTTCACGAAAAATGGCTTCAATCCCATCGTCCACCTCGGCGCAGTCCAGATCAGAGGAAATCGCAATACGAATTCGGCTGAGATCAACGTCGATTAAGAGTTCTGGCACCTGACCTTTATTGCTTTCGGAGAACGGACCGTATCGATGTCGACCCATCTGCGCTTTCAGAAGGAGATGGGCGTCTTCAATGGTTCGAGCAATGGGGCCAATGACCTTGAACGGAAGCAGCGCCGGCGTTCCATTGCCGCTCGGAACGAGGCCCGGAGAGGGGCGAAAGCCTACAACGCCGCAAAAGGCGGCTGGCGTCCGCAAACTGCCGCCATAGTCCGATCCTGTTGCCAGCGGCACTTGGCGCAGAGCTAAAGCCGCGGCGGAACCGCCGGAAGAGCCTCCGCTGGTTTTCGTGGTATCGTAGGGATTGCCGGTTGGGCCAAAGAGGCGATTGGTCGTATTGCCGCCCGCACCAAATTCGGGCGTGTTGGTCTTGGCAAGTATAATTCCGCCTGCCCTACGAATATTAGCGACACTTCCTTCATCCTCAGCTGGTACGTGATCCCTGTACAGAAGTGATCCGTAAGTCGTGCGTAGCCCGGCGGTTGCCTGCGTGTCTTTCACAGCGATGGGTAACCCTGCGAGAAGGCCCAGCTCCTCGCCGCTTAGGACCTTTGCCTCGACTGCCTTCGCTTGGCAGCGCGCATTGGCGACATCAAGGGTCACAAGGGCGTTGACGGTTGGATTGGTGTTTTCGATGCGGACGAGACAGCTTTCCAACAACTCAACAGGAGAAAGCTCTTTCCGGCCAATCAACCGGCGGGCTTCAACCGCCGAAAGATCGCATGGCTCATTCATGAATTAATTCCTGCATCCAAAGCAACCCCAAGCCGCACTATTGCGGGATCACCGGTGGATGATAGGACAGCGTCGGCGCAAGCAGCCAAAGCAGGAACAGCACCAGAGGCACATGCACCAAAAGCTGCAGAAAAGTGAAGCCGACAATATCGCGCGCCCGAAGACCAAGGACGCCAATAAGCGGCAACATCCAAAAGGGATTGATCAGGTTCGGCAAGGCCTCGGCGGTATTATACACCTGTACTGCCCAGCCGAGATGAACCTTAAGCTCATTGGCGGCTTGCATCACGTAGGGCGCCTCGATGATCCATTTGCCACCACCTGAAGGGATGAAAAACCCGAGCACGGCCGAATAGATGCCCATCGCTATGGGAAATGTCTCCGCGCTGGTCACGTTCACAAAGGCCTGCGCGATCTGATCCGCAACGGTGTGGCCGTCGAAACCTTTCGCCGCGGTCAGAATAGTTGCAATCGCCCCATAAAGTGGAAACTGGATCAGCACGCCTGCGGTCGTAGGCACCGCTTTGGAGATGGCGTTAAGGAAGCTGCGCGGACGCCAATGCAGCAGCATGCCAAGCATTAGAAACAGCAGGTTGTAGGTATTGAGATTGGAGATGGCGAGGATCGGGTCCTTGGCTGCGAATTCCTGCGCGATCCAGCCGAACCCAGGCACGACCACGATGATCGTCAGGAGCGGGCTATATTCCAGCCATTCGCCGGGCCGCTCACGTTTGCGCCGCTCTGTTGCTTGCGGTTGTTCAACTTCTAGCCCCATCATATCCGCAGTTACCGCTGCTGCTTTCGACGGTGCCGAAAGGCCGGCGAGCACAATGGAGATCACTAGCAAGGCAACGGCGATGAGAATGGATTGCCAAAGGAAAATCGTTTCCGAAAACGGTATGATACCAGTAATTTGCAACAATGATTTGGGAAGACTGGCGGCATTGGCCTGAAGCTGCGCGGCTGAAGAACTGAGACCCAGTGCCCAAGTCGCGCCGATGCCAAGATAGGCGGCAGCACCAGCGGCGCGATAGTCCATTTGCAAATGAGTTCTTCGCGCCAACGCCCGAACCAGCAGGCCACTGAAAATGAGGCTTAGCCCCCAACTTAAAAACGACGTCAACATGCTAATCGCTGCGACGAGGGCAACCGCACCTCGACCCGTGCGCGGCACTGCGGCGAGGCCATCGATGAGCCTTACGGCGGGCGGCGAACTCGCAACCACATAGCCGCCGATCGCGACAATCGCCATCTGCATGGTAAATGGAATGAGACTCCAAAACCCGTCACCAAAAGATTTCGAAACGACGACCGGACTGGCGCCATTGAGCAGTGCGAAACCGGCCACAACTGCAACAGCCAGACAGACAAAGACGTAAGCGTCAGGAAACCAGCGCTCCGCCCAATTCGTAAAGCGCAAGCCGATGCGGGCGAGAGCGCCCTCTTTAGAAGAAGTGAGCGTAACCGCACTCCCGGCCCCTATGCTTTGACCTTCCATCGTCATGATAGCCGCTCCTCCCAGGCGCTTTTCGTGCGGCATCAGGATAAGCACTCACTATCGCTGCGGCCTTGGGAGGGGCTTGGCTTTCGATGGTTTTTTCCTTGGCAAGCAATCGATTTTTTCGCGCCTGATCCGTGCTAAGCTTGATGGCGGGAGGTTCGCTTACTTGCGCTACCTTTTTGAGGATTTCACGCTCGACGTCGATCAGCGCGAACTGCGTCGCGGCCTCGACCCCGTGCGTGTCGAACCCAAGGTTTTCGACCTCTTGTGTTACATAGTCCGGCATCGCGAACGCGTCGTCAGCCGCGACGATCTGATCGAGGCCGTGTGGGCTGGCCGTATCGTCTCTGAGTCAACTTTAACAAGCTGCATCAACGCGGCAAGAGGAGCGCTTGCCGATTGCGGCAGTCAGCAACGCATCATCAGGACTGTACCACGTAAAGGCATCCGCTTCATCGCTGCCGTGCATGAAGAGCAGTCTGCGAGCTCGCCAGCGCTTAGCTCGCTTCCCCACCTTTTGGATAAAGCCTCCATTACTGTGCTGCCTTTCAGGGCAGAAGTTAGCGATTCCGAGCTGGGCAGCTTTGCCGATGGTTTGACTGAAGACGTCATCACCGCCTTATCGCGTGTTCAGGGCACCTGGGTCATCGCCCGAAACACAATGCTCGCCTACAGAGGTAGAAGCATTGATGAACGAACGGTGGCAAAGGAACTCGGTGTACGTTATGTCCTCGGCGGAAACATACGCAGAGCGCAGGGGCGGGTTCGTGTCAAAGCAGAACTCGTGGAAGCGGAGACAGGGCATCATATTTGGTCTGCAAAGCTCGATAGGCCGGATGGCGATCTGTTTGACCTGCAGGAAGACTTCGCCCAATGCATGGTTGCCTCGGTGCAAACTCAGATCACCGTCAGTGAAGGCAAAGCTGCAGCCCGAAAAGCGTACCCGTCGGCTCGTATCGGTGACCTTTTGGCTCGCGCTCGAGAGCGCCTCTACCAGCCAACTGCTGAAGGCCTTCATGATCTGATCGCGCTCGCGGAAACGGCGCTGGCGCTTGATCCCCAAAATAGCGAAGCCTGCCGCTTAATCGCAACCGGCCATTGGCATCTTGCCTATTTCGGTGACATCCCATGGAATCGCGAGATAGCGGACAAGGTTATGTCCTTTGCTAGACGGGCCGTGCTCGCAGACAATGCCGATGAATATGCACATTGGATGCTCGGTCTTGCCCATCTGATGGCTGGAGAGCATGAGCGGGCACTGGCCTCTTTACGCCGTGCTTTGGAAGTTAACCCGAGTTGTTCCCTGGCCTATGGTTCGACAGGTACTGTTCTGGCCTGGCAAGGCGCCTCAGACCTATCTATCGCTAATAACGATATCGCCCTTCGCATGAACCCTGGCGATCCCACCAATTACCACCGCTATTTCGGGATGGCCTTGGCCCATTATCTTGCTTCGCGTTATGAGAGTGCGCTGAAATACGCTTCCATGGCCACGCAGATGCGCCCTGGCTGGTGGCTGGCGTTGATGATCTATGCAGCAATTCTTGCGCAATTGGGCCAGAACGCTGAGGCAACCGCTGTGCATGGCGAACTCCAGGCACTAAGACCTAACATCAGTATTGCCGTGCTTAACACTTTGCCCTTCGCCCGTGATGAAGACCGAAAGCATGTTGCCGAAGGTCTTCGAAAGGCCGAATTCTCCGAGAACCCGTATCGTTCTGGCTGACTAAGAAGTTTCTAGACTGGGCATCCTTTACTAATTGAGGCACGTATTGGCCCCGAGCGCTAATTGGCCGTGAGTTTCAATTCTCCCGCTACGAGATCCAAAAGCGGTCCTACCGATCTAACAAAGTCTTTGACGGCACTTGGTCTGCTCCCGGCCTTCTGCGGAGATCCAAGCCCTAAATTAGATAGGTTTATCGCAAGCATCCCCCTCGGGTTCCGGCATTCGGTCGAGAGGTTCGAAACCCGCCATGGGCTGGATTTTAGGGCGCTCCCGCTTATCCCCCAACAGCGGTTCTCACGTCTTCAGAACGTCGAAGCAATTGCCAAGGAACGTTACGAGTGTCAGATTTGCCGATAGTGCCGAAGTCACGCCGCCTGATTGGCCCCTAGATCAAGCATGACCCAATCAAATGCTTATCCCTGGTATTATAATTTTCCTTGCTCTTTTCACCGGTATCGCTGCCGTCAAGGGGTATGAGCAGTGGGAAGGATCAACGACTAATTTCATAGAAAAGCTTGCAATCTGCATTATCGCAGTGGCCGTGCTTGGCTTTTTTGAACCGTTTTGGATCCGGTTGTTTCCTCGCGAGCTTCTCGATCACTTTGAACTGCCTAATACGATAGGGGCAATTCGTCTCACCGCTCCAGATGGGCGTGTTTTCATTGTGAGTTCAGCAATTCTTCGGGTTCAACGTTATGGTCCCGAAGGCTTCGAGAAGGGCTTCCTGGTTGGGGGCAAGGTGTCCAGCTCCGCGATGTCACTGTGGACCGGCAACATCTTGGTTTGCTCCCCAGGCGGCGAACTGCGCACGTACACTCCAGATGGCGATGAGGTGCTACCTCGCGGATTGTGCCGGGGTGGATTTGCACGCTCGTTTTTCTCTTACCCTAGCAAGGCAAAGGTTCCGGTAATTGCTTTTAATTGGTTTTCAGCCCTGGCCGTGCCGTTGTGGCATCCATTTGCGGCATGGGTCGTAGCTCTCTTTGGCGGCCTTCTTTTCAAGGTCTCTTCGTCCGATGAGTGGTGGGATGCGCCGGAGAGCAACCCTGGCGGGAGAGGGTCCAGCGGTAGTGTAAACAGAAGCAAATTTTACACAAACGGGGATGGGCCGCCTTACTGACCTCAGCCGCTTCTGGCCGGTGCCTAGTAAGCCCCGATAGGAGCTCCAATTCCGCTCCGCCCTCGATTGCTGACGAGGCAATTTTAGCCAGGAATTTCCGCAGCCGGCCTCAACCGGCTGTTCTAGCTATTAAAAATATTTAACCAACAAACTATCTATCTTGGGATGGTTGAGATGGGTCGAAACCGGTAATACTCATGTTGAGCAAATCTAGGCGGCTGAACCTCCAGAACATCATCGAGCGCACAAATTTCACCAAGATCGGCGAGGTCGGTTCGGTCAATTAGATACATGCGAAGCCCGCCCTTGACCCACAACCGACCTTTTGCCTTCAGGACGACTGTGCGCATCAATTGCACACGTTTTCCGCGGTGGCTAACAGACCCTTAGTCTTCGATTGGTAAGCAACGTGCCCGCGAGGCACCGACGGTGTCAAATGTCGAAGGCACGGCTAATCGCGATGGGGTCGGATTTTGTTCTTTTGGCGATGCTTAGATAGTGCGACG
>JBAUNL010000216.1:0-5350 GCA_049579205.1 Rhodomicrobium sp.
ACCAACAGAAGAAGGACAATCAACCTAACCGAAACACTCGGCCATTCCGTGGCCAAGATCTTGGTGCGCGATTCGTGGCCATGATGCAACCTAAAATTGAGCTAAGTTGCCTGGAAGGTGAAGAAAATCCCGGCCAAAGAACCTTCGTAAGTATGACTCTCGGGCCGCAATAAATAAAAGAAGCAAGCGATGACGGTGAGAGCATCGCTTGCTTCTTTTTTATGCCGTTGAAGGGCAGGGCAGTGCCCTAAATCGGCTTAGCTTAGAACTTCAACCGCATACCAGTCATGAAGAAGGTATTGTCGGTATTGATGTAGCCGCTCGCAAGACCGCCGCTGATGTCTTGCCAAGTGACGCCGGCATACACGTCGAAGTGCTTGTTGAAGGTATAGTCAACAAGGCCAGCCACCTGGTCGAAGTCGCCAGAGCAGTTGCTGGAATGCCCGTCTACTTTCACACCTGAGACGAACGTCGGCGCATTGGTGCAGGCGGTTGCATGGGCGCCAGTCAGGAACGAGTTCTGCGAGACGTGATAGTAGGCGCCAGTGAATGCCCAGGGCCCGACCTCATACTTGGCACCAGCCCAAGCAGTCTCCAGAACCTTGTCGGTTGCGAAGTTGTTGGTGGTGACGGTGGCAAGCCCATAACCACCGATCGTCACAGGGTTAGCCGAATAACCCCCTGACGGATTGGCTTGGTCGATATGCACATAGCCACCATAGAATGTGATCTTGGAGCCAGGACCTTCGTCCTTATAGCCGCCGCCAAGATCCCAGACGTACTTACCGTCGACTTGCCAGATCTCATTATCGGAAAGCGTTGCAACCAGCTGATTGGAACCAAAGGGCAAGGACGTACTATTCGACGCTGAGACAGCACCACGCTCCTTGGTGTAGACGGCATCGACCGAGAAACCCTTCCAGGTTGCACCGACATTGCCGGCATAGGCGCCATTAAAAATGCCAGTGGCATTGCCGCCATCGGAGTACATGGCCGAGGCATGGACCGGTCCATATTGATAGACGTATTTGACCGAGTCATCCCAGCGCGAAAGCTCGGTGTCACCCCCGCCGCCATCAACCGTGCCGGTATAGCCGAGGATCGAGAAGGCGTAGGAGAGAGCCATCGGATCGTAATTTGCGGCTGTGTTCAGGTTGAGGGAGTTCTGACGGCCGACAGTCAGAGTGCCGTAGCCCGCATTGCTCACGCCGGCATAAACTTCGCCGTTAAAGGCTTGGCCGCACCGGCTCGAGTCGCCTTGTGCCGTGGTCTGCTGTACCTGGTTCAGGCCGTTATTGCGGGCCAAGCTCGCGCATCCGTCGGAAAGCTCACCCCAGAGCGGGTTGAAGCCGGTCTCGACCTTGCCGATCGCGGTCCAGCCCATGCCGATACCTTCCTCGACCTTCACACCGATCGTGGATTGGGACAAGCCGTTATTGTTCAGCGTCGATTGCGAGCCTTTGGCGTTCTTGGAACCCCAAATGCTGTCTTCGAGGCCGGTTGCCAGGCCGCTGCTCGGCGATACGCCATGCGTTTGGTAGGCATAGCCGACATCGATTGTTCCGTAGACGGTGACGCCGTTCCAGGTCAACTGATCTGGCAGCGGATCTTTCATGCTGTCGAGACCTAAGTCGGCTGCTTGCGCAGAGGCCGCAAAGCCCCCTAGCGCAAGAGCGCAAATCGCTAATTTTTTCAAGTTACTCCCCCATTCAAGTGCCGTACTCGGCGTGACAACAAACTAATCGCCCAAACTCTTGTTCAGACTAGCGCAGCCGGAACTTCAATAAATCATTACGTTGCCCGGTTACCCAGAATTACTTGGGGTCAGCCACCCTAAGTGCTCTAGAAGCCCACGCCTAAACATCTTTACAGAACAGCTCGCGGTAAGGTCAACCAGATTGGCAGATAGATGAGTAATGACCAAGAAGTATGTGTCGTTATGGTCACAATTATAGCCAACATACCTCAGTTCTATTACAGGTATTCTATATTGAAATGTTTGTATCATTACTAATTTGTAAATGTTACAAATGATACAGGATTGAAACCTGTGTATTACACCGTGACGGAGTCACCGATGTCGAAGTTGTCACAGTCTTGAAACGATGCACACGATATTTTTAACATAATTGCAGGCGTACCCGGAGTCATAGGTGGTAAATGCATGCAACAAAAATACTTTCAGAGAGAAAGTCTGCACGGAGCGTTGGAAAGTGTTGATGCAGTACCTAGATTTGCCATCCTTCACCAGTAATCCCATCAGGCAAGCCGCCATGAAAGTTCTCGTCGTTGAAGACGATCCTGACAGCGGTACGGTCCTGGCTCTTGGGTTAGCGGAGCATGGCCACGACGCGGAGTGCGCAACCGCCTGCGCTCAGGCCATCGCTCTCGCGGAGAAGACCAGCTTCGACGCCATGATTGTCGACCGGGGTCTGCCCGATGGTGATGGCCTGAATGCCGTAGAGGCGTTACGTGCGCAGAACATCATGACCCCGGTAATTTTCCTCACTGCCTTGGGAGATGTGTCCGACAGGATCGACGGCTTGCGGGCGGGCGGGGACGATTACCTAATCAAGCCTTTCTCATTTCCCGAGCTGATTGCGCGGCTTGAAGCCGTCACACGCCGCAATCACGCCGCGCCTCAGACGCTTTTGCGTGTGGGCGATTTGGAGATGGACTTAATAGCGGCCACAGTGAAGCGCTCCGGCAATGAGATCGCGCTGCAGCCAAGGGAATTCCGCCTCCTTGAGGTCTTGATGAGAAATGCGGGGCAAACTGTAACCCGCTCCATGCTTCTGGAAGGCGTGTGGAAATTTCAGGTCGAACCGGGCACCAAAATCCTTGAGGTCCAGATGAGCCGGCTTCGCCAGAAAATCGACCAGGAGGACTCAACACCTCTTATTCATACGATCCGCGGCTCAGGGTATTGCATTCGTGCGGATTAGTTTGTTCCAAACCACGACTTTCCGCCTGACGGTGTTTGCGTCTCTTGCATTCATCGCAGCCGGCTGCGCCATGCTTGGATTTTTGTATTTCAGCATGGTCTCGATCATCGACGGCCAGATCGACGCTGCGTTATCTCGCGAGTGCGCGGACCTCAGAGCTGCCTTCGAGAGCGGCGGCTACGACCGCTTGCGCCAGTTTGTTAGCGGTAGGGCGTCCCGCGAGCCGGATGCCGAACGCCTTTATCTGCTTAAGGGTCCGAATGGAGCACTCACCGGCAATATTGGACGATGGCCCGCTGCCGCGCCTGCACCGCGGACGACAGCGGATATCGAAGTCTCCCACGCGGCGGTCATGGCTCGTGTGCGCACGTTTGAATTTCCTGGTGGCGTGCGTCTGCTCGCTGGCCGGGAGCTAACCCGGCGCAGCAATTTTCAAAGCCTCGTGAGAGAGTCGCTCATAGGAGTACTGGCGGTAAATCTTCTCCTCGGGCTTATGGCCGGCGTCATTCTCGCGCGCTACGCGAGGCGCCGCCTCGGGCATATCAATGCAGCTGCACAAGAGGTGCTTGAAGGCGACCTTTCAGTTCGGGTGCCCGGCCGCCCAGAGGGAGACGAGTACGACCTGCTGGCTCATAATTTCAACACGATGCTGGAACGCGTAGAAGGGCTGGTTACTACTGTTCGCGGCGTTACCGAAAACGTCGCCCATGATTTGCGAACGCCTTTGAACCGGTTGCGAGGCAAGCTCGAAGTCGCGCTGATGTCGCCACGCTCGCCGGAAGAGTATCGCGTGGTGCTGGGCCGCTCCGTCGCCGATCTCGAGAAAATTGGCGCAACCTTCAATGGCATCTTGAAAATAGCGCGAATAAGGGCGGGCGCTTTGTCGCTTCCCGGCGAGAACATCGATATCACCGATATAATAGCGGAGCTTCTCGATCTTTATGAAGTCTTCGCCGAAGAAAGCGGGGTCACTCTGGAGTCGCAGTTTGAGAGGAAATGGCTTCCCCGCAAAATTACGGTAAAGGGCGACGGCCACTTGATAACTCAAGCCGTCGCCAATCTTCTTGAGAATGCGATCAAGTATTCGCCGCCTCGCGGCAAGGTGGTCATCTCGGCCGCCACGAGCCCGGAAGGTGTAAGTGTAACGGTGGCTGACAACGGCTTCGGCATCCCGGCAGACAAGAGGGCAGGAATCTTGGGCCGCTACGTCCGCCTGGACCAGCATGGCGGCAAGGAAGGCTTCGGTCTGGGACTGAACTTTGTAGCCGCTGTCGCGGAGCGGCACGGGGCACAGCTCGACCTGGGGGATAATATGCCCGGCCTTCGTGCGACGCTGTTCTTTCCAGCCCCGGCGAACGCAGAGGCGCGGCCCGCCGCAAAGCGTCCCCTGCGCGTTCCCGCGGAACAACGTGGAATCGCAGCCTAAGACCGTGCGCCGGGTCACACAGGGATCACGGCCCATAGATCGAGATCCAGAAGTACAGCGGGATCGTACCGGTCACCGTCCATCAATGGAAAACTATCGCCCTGATTATCTTTCAGGGCCACCATGCGTAGCCTCAATGCGCCAGCCCCTGATTGCGCTAACAGCGCTTTGTCCAGAACCTCGCTATAGGCATAGACCGTATCCCCCGCGAAAGCAGGTGCCACGTGCCGCCCACCATTGATGGCGGCCACATGGAACGCATTTTCCAAGCCGTTGAAACTTAGCGCGCGGGCCAGTGAAATGATGTGACCGCCGTAAACCAGGCGGCGTCCAAAGCGCCCCTGACCCTGCTCGAACTGATTGAAATGAACCTTCGCCGTATTCTGAAAAAGTCGCGTGGCGAGCTGATGCTCCGCCTCTTCGATGGTCATGCCGTCAAGGTGCGAGATCTTTTCGCCAATTTGATAGTCTCCCCACCGGTGAGCACTGCCCGCAAGGGCGTAATTGTAGCTTTCGAATTGAAGGCGGGGCAAAGCGCCACCCAAGGCGTCGGCCTCAACGGCTTCTTTCAAATCCGGCACGTGCGATTGGGGCGCGGGCAACGATTCCTGCCGTTTCCGCACCATAACCCAGCGCACATATCTCAGGACGGCCTCGCCATGCTGATTGCGGCCGTTAGTCCGCACATAAACGACGCCACTCTGACGGTTCGAATTTTCCCGCAGCCCGATCACTTCGGAGGTAGCCTGTAACGTATCTCCGCTATAGACAGGCTTTAGAAAAGCGCATTCAGCGTAACCGAGATTGGCCACTGCGTTGAGTGAGATGTCCGGGACGGTCTTGCCGAATACGATGTGGAAGACGAGAAGGTCATCGACCGGGCTTTTTGGATAGCCGATGGCTTTCGCGAATTCGTCTGAGGACTGGACCGCGAAACGCGGGCCGTACAGTGCTGTGTAAAGAGAGACGTCCCCGGCCG
>JBAUNL010000217.1:0-5624 GCA_049579205.1 Rhodomicrobium sp.
GCCACTGCCTGTCGCCGGGGCCGGTGTAATAAAATATCGGCTTGAAACTCATGACGTAGCTGTTCGAGCCTTCATAAGCAGGCGCAAGCACGCCATAGCCGCCCAGCTCAACGATATAGGCTGAAGGGGGTGCATTCTCGAGCGAGTAAATGTCGGCGGCGTGCCCGCGCTCAGCCGCGCACAGCAGCACGCAGATCGCTTCCGACGCGAGTACCACTTTTCGCTTCATGCCGCCCCTAGGAAAGCACCCCAAACTCTATTTAGCCCGTCACCCGCTGAAAATACACCCCTTTTTGAGTGCCTCTAGCTGCAGAGGCACTAATCCTAGATTGCGGCCCTACTTTGAAAGAAGCTCATTTCACTCCTCGAATCCCGTTATCCCAAAGCGGTTGCTCTTGGGCAACGATTTCCCCATTGATCCAGCCTGAGCACGGGCTCCTTTGTAATCGGAAACATCCGGAAGTGTTCTAACACGCCCCGAGGCGTCCGCAACCTTTAGGCCCTGGGTCGAGTCGAAAACCTGGACATCCGCGAGACCACCTTCCTTGTAGCGCTGCAGACGAACGCCGCGTCCGCGGTTCATTTCGTTCAACTCGGCAAGCGGGAAGACAAGCACACGCCGGTTTTCGCCCAGTACCGCGACGGTATCGCCCTGGACCGGCCTACAGAGCGCAGCCCGCTCGCCTTCGCCAAGATTCAGGACCTGTTTGCCCTTCCGTGTCTGAGCAACAACCTCGTCCTCGACGACGATAAAGCCATTGCCGGTGTTGGAAGCAACGAGAAGCTTCCGGCCGGGCTTGTAAACGAAGCCTTCCAGAATCTCGTCGGCCTCGTCGAGATCAATCATGAGGCGCACGGGCTCGCCGTGGCCTCTGCCGCCCGGCAGCTCGTTCGCTTCCAGGGTGTAGAATTTCCCATTGGTTGCGAAGAATACGAGCTTGTCAGTGGTCTGCGCCTTGATCGCATATTTCAGGCTGTCGTCGGTCTTGAATGTCAGCTTCGAAAGATCCGAATCATGGCCCTTCAGCGAGCGGATCCAGCCCTTCTCCGACAGGACGACGATGATAGGCTCTCTCTCTATCAGCGCCTCTTCAATCGAGACGTCGATTTGCGGCAGTTCGGCGGTCCCGGTCTTGCGCTTGCCAAGCGGCGTCGTCTTACCGAATTGCTTCTTGATCCCCTTGATCTCACCCGAGATCCTGTCCCACTGCTTCTCATCCGACCCCAAAAGTTCGATCAGCGCTTTGCGCTCCTCCGACAATTTTCCATGCTCGGCCTTGATCTCGATTTCTTCCAGCTTCCGCAATGAGCGGAGCCGCATATTAAGGATCGCTTCCACCTGAACACCGGTTAGTTTGAACCGCGCCACCATCACGGGCTTCGGCTCGTCCTCATTGCGAATGATGCGAATGACCTCATCGAGGTTCAGATAGGCGATTAACAGCCCGTCCAGCACTTCCAGCCGGTGCTCGATCTGCTTCAGGCGATGCTCCGACCGGCGGCGCAGAACAACCTTGCGGTGGTCGAGCCATTCCTGCAGCACCTGCGACAGGCCGAGAACCTGCGGGATCAGCCCCCTCGACAGGACCGTCATATTGAGCGGCACCCGCACCTCAAGCTCGGTCAGGCGGAAAAGCTGCTCCATCAGCAGCTCCGCATCTACGTTGCGCGATTTGGGCTCGATGACGATGCGGATGTCTTCGGCGGACTCGTCGTCGACATCGCCGAGCAAGGGCAGCTTCTTGGCCTGCAGGAGATCGGCCATCTTCTCGATCAGCCGCGATTTCTGCACGCCATAGGGGACCTCTGTAACCACGATCTGATAGGTGCCGTGCCCGGTCTCTTCCTTCTCCCAGCGAGCGCGTAGCCGGAATGAACCGCGCCCTGTTCTGTAAGCTTCAACAAGCCCGGCCTGATCATCCACCAACACGCCGCCGGTCGGGAAATCGGGCCCTGGCAGGTAGCTCAGCAGCGTTTCCACGCTCGCGCGCGGATGCCGGATGAGATGCAGCGCCGCGTCGCAAACCTCCTCCAGATTATGCGGGGGAATGCTTGTCGCCATGCCGACGGCGATGCCGCTCGATCCATTCGCAAGCAGGTTCGGGATCGCCGAGGGAAGGACGACCGGCTCCTCTTCCTCGCCGTCATAGGTTTCGCGGAAATCGACCGTATCCTCGTCGATGCCATCGAGCAACGCCGCCGCAACCGCCGTCAGCCGCGCCTCGGTGTACCGCATCGCCGCTGCGTTATCGCCGTCGATATTGCCGAAATTGCCCTGGCCATCCACCAGCGGATAGCGCTGCGCGAAATCCTGCGCGAGCCGCACCAGCGCGTCATAGACGGACTGATCGCCATGCGGGTGGTATTTGCCGATGACGTCGCCGACGACGCGCGCGCATTTCTTGAAGCCGCCGGCCGGATCGAGCCGGAGCTGGCGCATGGCGTAGAGAAGGCGCCGGTGCACAGGCTTGAGCCCGTCGCGCACATCGGGCAACGCGCGGTGCATGATGGTGGAAAGGGCATAAGCGAGGTAGCGCTCTTCCAGCGCGTCCTTCAGCTTGATCGGCTCCACAGGCGGGGGGCCGTCGAGAATCATTCCGTCTGACATGCGTCAGAGGTAGCCGCTACTTGCGCGTTCGCCAAGATGCGAAGGTGCGGCCGTAAACAGCTTCGTTAAGGTCGGTCTTGCGCCCCGTGATAGATGCGTAAAACCACAAGCTCATCATCATTGACTGCGTATACAATGATGTAGGGGAGAGACTTAACGGCTTTTTCCCTCGTTCCTTTGACGGACCCGGCCCGGCCCAGATACGGAAAAAACTTAAGAAGCTCTATGGCTCGCGAGATCGATTGCCGGACGCGCTCCGCCGCAACTGGATTTTCAGAGGAAATCGTCTCGCGTACGTGCGATAGGTCAGCTTCCGCGGCAAGCGTAAGCCGCAGCTTCATTGCCAAGGCTGGTACAAAAGGCGGTCAACGCTTTCATCACTAGCAAATTCGTTCCGCTTGGCCTGTTCCAAGGCGAGACGAACACCTGCTACCTGCTCAGCCGTCAGCGGCGGCTGGTCTTCCCTCCGCCCGGCAAGCTCAAACAATAGCTCTGCCACTCGATCCTGCTGATCCTCGGGAAGCTTCCTGATCTCAGCGATGGCATCTTCGAAACGTTTGGTCATATTCGGAAGATAGCAATTCGCAGCGCGGATTTCCACTTTGCAACGAGGCAAGCATCGCTTGGACCGCCGCAATTAGCAGGGCTGGTTGAATGGCGGTAAGCACGGTGGCGCGCTCGACAGGTTCGCCGGGGGGAAGAGAATCGAATTCGTTCACTATGTGCCTGCCACAACTCATTGCACGTCTTTCGTGATTTCAACTGCTGCTTGTTGCTGCATCTCTCTCTCAAATGGCGCCTCTGCACGTAACTCTAGTATTCTCCGCCAGTCAGCCAAGGCTTCCTTGAAGCGCCCTTGGCGCTTATAAATATCAGCGCGATAATGATAACTCATAATTTCGGGGCCAAACTTGATCGCCTTCGAAAGATCCTCTTCCGACAAGCGGTAAGACTTCTTAAGCCAGTAGGCGAGGCCTCGCCGCAAATACGCAGATGCGGCATTAGGATAGAGCGTTAGCGCCGTTGTGCAATCTGCTATGGCAAGATCAGGCTGATCTGTTGTGAGATGAAGTCTGGCACGAGCGATATATAGTTCGTAAAACGTTGGCGAAGCAGTGAGACCTGCATTGAAATCCGCAAGAGCCCGCTCGTATTCCCCCTTTTCAAGGAAGGCTTCGCCTCGGGAGAGCAGGTAGCTTGCCCTTAATATCGGATCTTTGTCATCGGCTTGTAAAAGATTGTTGTAGTCATCTATGGCAAAGTCATACAAGCTCGATTTCAAATACGCTAAAGCGCGGCCGATTATGGCAGTATTCGCTAACGATGATGACTCGCCAGCAAGTTTAGATAAGCGTATAGAATCGGTATAGTCAGGTATTGCCCGGCCATTCTCTCCACCAAGAGAATAGGATTGAGCCCGCCAATAATGTTGCGCCTTTGCGATAATAACTGGAGGTCAATTCCGGGTTCGTGGGAAGCGGCTCTTTAAGCATCCAGTGGCCGATAAGGTCTGTGCAATCCGATACGGCATTGGGGATATCCGTGCCGCTATCGCAAATGCCAATTGCCCGCTGCCAATCTTCCCCAGAAGACGGTGAGCTAGTTTGGGACAAAATCATCGCAACCAGCCAGAATTTGAGTTCTTGCATGGGAAAAATCCAATCCGGCTGCTTAGCCAAAGCAAGCGTTAGCTATGCCAATATTGATTAGGATATTTTGTTTTTGTTGCAAATAGTCTTAGTAGGATCGCACCCTAACTGGACCAGAATGCCCCGCGTTTACGCCTGAGATCAGTATTCAAATTCAGTTTATGCTTATGAGCCTTCCGGCTAATGCATGCGACGAGCTGAGACGAGAGGTCAAGGATGCAGCGCGTAGTGGTCCAAGCGAACGGCGCGTCTTTTTATACACTGCAAATAGGTCAAGGTGCGCCACTTCTGCTGCTCCACGGTTGGCCGGAGTTCTCGCTAACCTGGGAACCGGCAATGGTGCGCCTTGCCAACCGCTTCAGGCTGATCGCTCCCGACCTGCGTGGCTTCGGCGACAGCGACAAGCCGGACGGCCCGTTCGGCGCAGACGATCATGCTGCGGACATGCTGGCATTGCTGGACACACTCGGGATCGGGCGCGTGGGCGTCGTTGGCCACGACGTCGGAGGGGCGGCCATGCAGCCGCTGGCACGGAAAGCGCCGGCACGTATGGCGGGGCTATTCTTTTTCGACTTCGTCTATCCGGGGATTGGGGCGCGCATGGGCGCGCCACACCGGCTGAACGAGATCTGGTACCAATCCTTCAATCAGATGGAGATGGCGCCGGCGCTGGTGGGGGCGTCGCGGGAGACTTGCGCAGCCTATATCTCGCACTTTCTGCGCCATTGGGCGTATCGCAAGGATGCGTTCGACGACGTGCTTTCTGACTTCATAGATAACTTCCTAAAGCCCGGAAATCTCGCGGGCGGATTCGCCCATTACCGCGCCAGCCATGCGGGCCGCATTGCGATAATGAAGGGGCAGGCGCCTGTATTGCCACCAATCACCACGCCGGCCTGTGTACGGTGGGCGGAGCGCGATCCGCTGTTTCCCTACGAGTGGACGGACCGGCTTGGCGAGACCTTTACCGACCTCGACCTTGGGCTTTTCCCGAACGTAGGCCACTTTCCCCATCGCGAGGATCCGGATCGCGCCGCGGCCGAGATCTCGGCATTCTTCGATCGGCTCGGCTGGCGATGAGGTTCAATCGGGAATGGCGCTGAGCGTTACCTTGATGTCATGCGCCGCGAGCAGCTTCTGTAGCTTCGCTAGCCGCTGCTCCCGCCAGATGATGAACAGGCTCGATGCAATGATTATGCTGGCCCCCGCCCAAACGTGAGGGCCGGGCCAATCGCCCCAGATGAACCAGCCATAGGTAGTCGCCCAGATGATGCCGGTGTAATTGAAGATCGTGACCAGCGCCACGGGCGCATATTTGTAGGCCATCGACAAAAGCACTTGCGCGAATGCCCCGGAGATGCCCGCGC
>JBAUNL010000218.1:0-11276 GCA_049579205.1 Rhodomicrobium sp.
GGTGCAGAATTTGTCGCAGCCTTCCTGCACCGTCAGGAAGGCGCAAGGGACGCGCCGCCTTCTGACGGTGGGCAGCGCCTCGAACTTTTCTGCCGCAGGAAATTCCGTTTCTACGACGGTTTTCCCATTTTTTGCATGCTGATCGAGAAGCAAGGGCAGGCGGTGATAGCTTTGCGGGCCAACAATGATCCCAACCGCAGGAGCGCGCCGGGCCATCTCTTCGCCTTCTGCTTGCGCCGTGCAGCCGGCGACAGCGATAACAAAATCGTGCCCTGAATGCTTGCGGGTCTCGCGCGCCTGCTTCAAGCGGCCAAGCTCCGAGTAGACCTTTTCGGAAGCCTTCTCGCGGATATGGCAGGTATTTAGGATGACAAGATCGGCATCGCCAACATCTGCGGCGCTGCTATAGCCGGACGCTGATAAAGCATCGGCCATGCGGCCGGAATCATACACGTTCATTTGGCAGCCGAAGGTTTTGATATAAACCTTCTTGCTACCGGGAGATTGTTCGGTCTGCGCAGTGGGGCGGATATCCCCGGAAACGCTGTCCTGCGCGTTCACTTTTTGCATTTCTTCACTGGGAATAGGCGGCGCGCGGGCGTGAGGTGAGCTGGTCCACATAGTCGCGCCTGACCCGCGCTTCTGAAAATGCGGCCAGTTCCTTCCGGTCACGCAAGGAAGCGAGAGGGACCGGCTCTCCGATGCTGATGGTTACGTCGACCGGCCCGCTTTTCAACACGTTCCATGCGTGGCTCAACATGTCCATATCGCCATACCAGGCAATCGCGGGACGTTCGTGCCGCATGATCGGAAGCCCGTGCAAGTGAGTATATGTGATGGCCACCGTTTGAACCGATACGTCCGGGGATTTGCAACCGGTTGCCGCCGGCTCAAGTAAGGCGGCTGAGAAAAGGGAGCTTCGGAACGGAAGAACGCGATTGCCGTCGCTGCTCGTACCCTCGGCGAAGAGGACGATGTTGTCCCCCTGGGCGAGCCGATCGGCGATCTCACTTGCCTTATTTTTTACGAGCGTACGGCGTGTCCGGTCCACGAAGACCGTTCTTTGCAGCTTGGCAAGCAGGCTTACGAAGGGCCAGCGGCTGACTTCGGCTTTTGCGACAAAACAGACCGGACCGGCGCTGCTGAGGGCGGGAATGTCAAGCCAGGAAACATGGTTCGAAACCAGAAGCGCAGGCCGCGCCGCGTCCAGGCTTCCGATCACTTTCACGCGGACGCCGAGCAGACGGCAGACGAGCTTATGATAGCGGTGAGGGAGCGTCTTTGCTTGCGGCAGCCCAAACGCTATCAAGAAATATTGCACAAGCATCAGAGGCAGCGTCAGCGCAAGAAAGGCGAAAAGACGCACCGCCGCACGAAGATTGCGAAGTATTCTCATTATCGAGCCCTGAAAAACGAGGGCTTCCATTTCATGTTCGGCTTCTGCCATCTTTGCCGGTGCATCAACCACGAGCTGCTTGTTTCCATTAACCAAGGCTGCGCCGGCCAGCGATGTCAAGCTTCATGATCAAGGCGGTTTCGGGCGCGGACCTTCCTGTTTGATAGTAGTTTTTGCGCTGGCCGACAACGCTAAACCCAAACTTTTCGTAAAGCGCGCGCGCCGATATATTATTTTGTGCCGTTTCCAGAAATACAAAAGAGACAAGTCTTTGATGGCAAGCCTCAATGGCCGCGGCCATGAGTAAGGACGCCCCTCCCTGCCGCCGTTTCTTTGTCGTTACCGCGATAGTCAAAATCTCGGCTTCGCCGGCTGCTATTTGCAAGATGACAAAGCCGCTTAGCTTGCCGCCGCTAATCGCTTTAAGAACAGACCTTTCAGGCGCATTGCAGGCTGCTGCGATCTCGGTAGAGGACCAACCCGGCGGCAGCGCCTCACAATGTATGGCCGCGAGTTCAGCAGCGTCTTGGGGCGTAGCGCGCGTGACCTCGAAACCCACTGGCCTAACCCTCCTTGCGAGGAATTAAGTGCGCAGTTTGGGGGCGGGCATCTGCCGGGCGGGCGTAAAAGGGCGAAGGCCGCGCGGTTTCAGGATCCAAACCGGGCGCCATTGCAGCAAGCGTAGCCGCATCCGGAACAAGCTCCGCAAACCTCATAGGCATTAAACTGTCAGCGCCAGCGGCTCTTGCCGCGGCTGGTCCTACCAATAACTTGGCTCTCCCCTCGAAGAAACCCGCGGCCTCAGCATCCCGCAGCACGGCAAGATCACTAAGCGCCGCACGCTCGGGGCCAAAAATTTGACAGAAAATCGCACCTAACCCTGCCGGCGCGGCGATGCCGTAAGCGTCCGGCGCATCTTCTTCGCTTTCAAAGGCTGCCGCGATGATCTGGAAGCTCGTCGCACCAACGACGGGCACCTGCGCCGCGAGCCCAATCGCGCGGGCAGCCGCCACACCTGTTCGGATACCCGAAAATCCACCCGGTCCAATGCAGACCGCGATCCGGCCGAGCGATGAGAAGGAGATAGCGGCTTCCGCCATAAGATCGGCAATCAGTGGAATCAAACCTTCAGCCTGGGGCTGCCCGGCTTCCAGCGAACGCACATGCATCGGCTCTCCCGCGGCCGATGTTAAGGCAACGGAAGTTCGGCCCATGCTGGTTTCGATTGCTAAGATCCTCACCGCGCGACCGTATCTGGCTATATGATCTTAGCCATTTCCTCGAAAGTGAAGCGTGGCGAACGTGGAAACAGCACGGAAGGGTCGCCATAGCCAAGGCTGCAGATGAAATTGGACTTGACGCTGGTGCCGTCAAAAAACTCGCGGTCCACACCCCCATTGTCGAAGCCAGACATAGGCCCCGTGTCGAGACCTAATGCTCTGGCGGCAACGATCAAATAGGCGCCTTGTAGCGTTCCGTTCCTGAATGCCGAGATTTCTATTTCGCGCTCGGACTTGTCAACGAACCAGCTTTTTGCATCGGCATGCGGGAAAAGCTTGGGAAGGTACTCATAAAATTTGGTGTCGTAACCGATTATCGCGCAAACGGGGGCACTCATCGTCTTGGCCCTGTTGCCCTCCGAAAGATGCGGCTCAAGCCGCTTCTTAGCCGCCTCGCTCTTTACGAATAGGATGCGCGCCGGAGACTGGTTCGCGCTTGTTGGCCCCATTTTCATGACGTCTACCAGCCGGTGAAGAAGATCGTCTGAAACCGGTTTGTCCTGCCACGCATTATGTGTGCGGGCTTCCATGAAAATCTGGTCCAAGCACTCTTTTGGAATCTCGCTTGCCATTAGCGCCTCAATTTCGCGATTGATGCGATCTCGTTCCTATACTTGAGGAGGCGCGGCCATGGCTAAACAGGCTGAACCGCCTCAACTTCCGGAACGAAATGCTTCAGCAGATTTTCTATCCCATGCTGGAGCGTAGCCGTGGATGAGGGACAGCCTGAGCATGCGCCCTGCATTTTGAGGAACACCGTCCCACCGCGAAAGCCGCGGAAAATAATGTCGCCGCCATCGTTCGCGACGGCCGGGCGGACACGGGTCTCGATCAGTTCCTTGATTATGCCTACAACTTCAGCGTCTTCAGGGTCAAAGTCCTCCGTACCGCCGGCGGCGTTCCCGCCAAGAAGGGCAGATTCGCCTGAGAGAAAATGCTCCATGATTGCGCCCAGCACGGCAGGCTTCAAGCTTTGCCACTGGCTCTGCTCGCTCTTGGAGACTGAGACGAAGTCCGAGCCGAGGAAAACACCCGTCACGCCATCAAGGGCAAAGATGCGCGAAGCAAGGGGAGACTCGGCTTCCGCCTCGCCCGCGTTCTGGAAATCGCGCGTGCCCGCTTCCAAAACCGCGCGGCCAGGAAGAAACTTTAAGGTTGCCGGGTTCGGCGTTGTCTCTGTCTGAATGAACATCCGCTAGTCCCCTCTTGCTTCCGGATAAAAGTCACACTTGGTGAATCTCACTCTTAATAATGAAGCGGAAGGCCATAGTTTCAAGGGTAAGCGCAGCCTCACCTAAGCCAATCCGGCAAGTTCTTCGAGCGTGAGGTTGCCCGGCACAATAGTGATCGGAATAGGAAAGGTGCCGGCCTCCGTCCCGGCCGCGAGCAGCGAAACAAGCGGACCAGGTCCCGCAGGGTCCGTCGAAGCGCCGAGAACGAGAATTCCAAAGTCTTCGTCTTCCTCGATGAGCTTGACGATTTCCTCCGCTCTTTGACCTTCTCTCATAATCTCTTCAGGCAGAATGCCGTCAAAACCCCAATTCTTTAGCTTGCGGCTGAGAAGGCGGAAGACGGCGCGCGCTTTATTATATTGCTCTTCCCGAAAGGCCTCGCCGACCCCAAGCCAGTGTGTCATCTCGGGAGGCTCGATAACGAAAAGAAGAGCAAGCCCTCCGCCGGTGCGTTCCGCGCGGCGAGCCGCGTAATAAAGGGCGGTTTCTCCCTCGGGAGACTCATCCACGATCACCAGGAACTTGCGCCTGTGACCTTCCTTGAAGACGTCGCGCGGCCTACGATCTGCCATGAGCCTCCCGCTCGGTATGATAAGTTGCTTGCCGCGATTTTAGCCCGCTTTTCGAGCCTGTACCAATCCGACAATATCGCAAACCTGGCGGAGGTTGCCATCGGCGATTGCATGTGCCCGCTCTGCTCCGTTCGCCAGTACGCCATCGATGTAGGCAATATCCGCGGAAATACGCTTCATTTGGTCTCCGATTGGCCCCAGCTTTTCCACAGCGAGCTCGGCAAGCGCTTCTTTGAATCTAGAAAATTGGGCGCCGCCAAATTCGGCCAGGACTGCCTCCAAGCTTTGCCCGCTCAACGCCGAATAAATGCCCACGAGGTTTTCCGCTTCGGGCCTTCCCTCGAAACCGCTCTTGTCTGCCGGCAGCGGCTCCGGATCAGTTTTGGCTTTCCTTATCTTCTTCGCGATCGTGTCCGCATCATCCGCAATGTTGATACGCGATAAATCGGAGGGATCAGACTTGGACATTTTCTTCGTGCCGTCCCGAAGAGACATGACGCGCGTGGCCGGGCCAGAAATTAGCGGCTCGGGCAATGGAAAGAATCCATCATTAAAACCGGCTGCCGCAATCGATTTCGCGAAATCAGTGTTGAATTTTTGAGCGATGTCGCGGGCGAGCTCAAGATGCTGCTTCTGGTCATCGCCGACGGGTACGTGGGTGGCGCGATAGGCGAGGATGTCCGCCGCCATCAGCACTGGATATACATAAAGACCTACGCTTGCGTTCTCGCGGTCCTTGCCTGCTTTTTCCTTGAACTGCGTCATGCGGTTGAGCCATCCCACGCGCGCCACGCAATTCAACACCCAGGCCAGCTCAGAGTGAGCGCTAACCTGTGATTGATTGAAGATGATATGCTTTTGGGGATCCACCCCCGACGCGATGAATGCGGCCGTCACTTCCCGCGTCGAACGCCGCAAATCATCGGGGTCTTGCCAGACCGTGATCGCGTGCAGGTCCACAACGCAGTAGATGCAGTCGAACTTCTCCTGCAGCGCCACGAATTTTGTGATCGCGCCCAAGTAATTGCCGAGATGGAGGTTGCCCGTCGGCTGGACGCCGGAGAATACACGTTCCTCAGAAGTCATAAGTCGCCCTCATGATCGAGGCGCAGAATATGATCTGCATCGGCTCGAAAATGCAAGCCGTGCAAACAGAGTTGCCATATAAGGTCAGGCTCGTCTCTTCGTCCCATAGAAGCCGCCAGAAATCAGTCCGGCGAAAAGCACTGCTATAATCAACAGCCACGTCTGAGCCTCGCCTATCGTTTCCGCGAGAGGTGCCTTTAGAAGAGCATGGTGCAGAAGTGCGGCCGCTACAAGCAGCACGCCTGCAGAGAACACTCCCGTCAGCGCGCCCCAGATTTTGCGGCCCATCGCCCCTTGCTGCTCCCAAAGAAGCTCACCCGGCTTTAGACCAAGAACCGCACGGGCAATCTGATCGGCGTCCTTGTCGAAACTTTCATGACGAAGCGGCAGGGCATTATGCTTTGTGATTTCCCGAATGTCCTCAGGCAGAAGCTCGGACCTTGGCATGAGCGCCCCGTCTACGAGAAGGGGGAGGGTAAGATTCCTCCCCTTCAGGGCTGTCCTAACCTCGGCCCGCACGTGATCCCCCTCATCGAAAAGTCTGGGCTGTGCTCCGGCCTGTTTTACTTCAAGCCACTTGGCGCCAATCAGCACGAGCACCGCATCGCTCGCGTCGATTTCGGCTTTGATTTTGTGCTCGAAATTCTCCCCCGCATCGATAGCGCCCACATCGAGAAAGACATTCCGTTTGCGAAGCAAAATCCGGAAGCGGTCATAAAGCCTGCCGGCTGCGGGAGCCGTATCTTGGCGGCGGTAGCTTATGAAGACTTTCTTGGCCATTTTCCCGACCTTAGTTTCTCTTCTCGAGACCGGCGATAAGACCCGTCTTTTCGAGCTGCTTTTCAGCTGGGAGGCCTATGCCCACCAAGTTGACCGAAGAGCCGGTGCTTTTAAATTCGTAGATATAAGCGGTGCACCGGCCAGTTCCGAAAGGTTTGGACGCGATCTCGGGCGGCAGCATGTTCGCACCTTCATTGACCAATTTCTGCGCGTCCTCCGCGGTGAGCCGGTTCGTTGAAGGACTGAACGGGATATCCTGGAGGAAGAAAACGATCACGCGGTAATGGCCAGGCTTCACGAAGAAGAGGCCCCGCAGGAAATCCGCCAAGCCAGATGGGCTCGGGTTCAGCTCAAGGGGCCACCTGTCCTGGTCCGGAGCGGGGGCGCCATCGTCCTGGATTTTTTCGAGCCGGGTAACAAGCGCAACTCCTCCGGGATCGGTTTGATAGAAGCTCTTCTCCAAATACCCAGAGGTCTGAAGCGCTTCGACGATGGCGGAGGAAACCTCTCCAACGGTCTTGTATTGGGCGAAGACCTTGACAGGAAAGAGGTAGGTTGCTGACGGCACAGGCGGTGGCCAAGGAAACCGCGGTAGAAGTACCGGCGCCGGTTGTGGCGTTCTTGCAGGCCGGGCGCCAACCGATGGCTGGGCATGATGTCTTACACCGAACGATCTTGTTTGAGGTGGCGGCGGTCCCACGGCTTCGGGAGTGGCTCCTCCAAGCGATTTCGCTTGGGGCGGTGCCAAGGCTCGGGGACGGGCAGCCCCAAGCGACTTCTCTTGCGCCGATTGCGCCGCGATCATAGCAAGCTTGTACTTGATTTCCGCAATCTCTTTGCTATCCGATTGCGCGGCATGTTCGAGAATTGCGAGTGCGCGTTCGTATCTCTGCCGGCTGTCTTGAGTCTCGCCTTGGAGTTCGTAAAAGCGGGCTACAGCCTTGAGAAATTTGACGAGCCGTGCATCTTTGTCGCCGAAAGCCCGCTCGGCGGAACGCAGGGCTTTTTCCGCAGCTTGAGTAGCTTGTTCATTCTTTCCCTGCTTTGAGAGCTCTTTTGCCTGAACCAAAAGGTCATCGTATTCAGCGGCCTGAGCGAGCGAAATCCCGCTTAAAAGCAATGTAGAAGCAACAGCGAGCAAACAAGCCTTAAACCTTGACATGACAATTCCCGCGAACTCCGTGTCCTGGCAGAATGCTACGGAGGCTTGTCCTGAGCAAGACAAACATAAAGTGTTTTGAGCAGGCTTCCATGGCCGGCCTTGCCGATGCGTTCAAGCGCCGGAGAAAGCCCGCCGCAAAGCCGATAACCTCATCGCGCCTGTAAGCAGAGTGGCCGCTGAGTACACAATCAGGCCCGCGCTTACAAGCGCCGCCAGTGCTGCCGCGTGAGCCATCGCTCCTCTTCCGGCATCAAAATAAGGGGCAAGTTCAAGATTGGCGCCATAGAGCGCGAAGCCCATGACAACGCTTGCCAGAGCAATTCGAGGCGCACGCCGTACAAGCGCCGGGTCCGCCCTGAAGTGCCCGCGCCGCGTGAGAGTCACCGCAAGCAGAATTGCGTTCGTCCAGCCCGACAGGGTTGTGGCTATGGCGATGCCGACGTGTCCGATAACAAAGAACATTGCCAGCGAGCCGGCGATATTCACGGCAACCGATGCTATCGCGAACCACATCGGCGTCGCGGTATCTTCGCGGGCAAAAAAGCCAGGCAGAAAAACCTTGGTCATGACAAACGCCGGCAGCCCGAGGGCAAACGCTGCGAGCGCGGCGGAAACCTGAACTGTATCAGAGGCCGAAAAGGAGCCGCGCTCAAACAGCACCTGGATAAGAGGCTTGGGAATGACCACGAGCGCGACGGCGGCCGGCAACGTCAGCAGGAGCGCGAATTCGAGGCTGCGGTTCTGGCTTGCCATGGCGCCCGCCTCATCATGCTCTGCCAGGTGCCGCGACAGCGTGGGAAGAAGAACGACACCAATCGCGATACCCACCATGCCAAGCGGAAGCTGATTGATGCGGTCCGCATAATAGAGAAAAGAGACCGCGCTCGCCTGCAGAGAAGCAATCATGGTGCCTATGAAGATGTTCACCTGATTGATGCCTCCCGTGATAAGGCCCGGCACAGCCAGTACGAGAAGACGGCGCATGTCGGGCGTCAGCCGGGGCCAGCGGAAGCCGGGGTCCATGCCCAAGCCTTTGGCTGCCCACGCCACAAAGAGAAGCTGCGCAAAGCCCGCGATGGCGACCCCCCAAGCTTGTATGATCCCTGCTTGAGGCTGGTCATAGAAGCCGCTCGCCGCCGCGAACAGCGTCACTGCGATCAGAACGAGATTGAGAAGGACCGGTGTCGCCGCCGGAGCGCTGAATTTTCCAAGCGCGTTTAAGATCCCCGCCGTCAGGGCAACGAGCGACATGCAAACGAGATAAGGGAAAGTGATGCGAGTGAGCAGGACCGCGAGCCTGAACTTCTCCGGGTTTTCACTAAAGCCGGGCGCAATCGCTCTCACAAGATAAGGCATAAAGATTTCGGCCACGATTACCGTCGCCGTGACGCCTACGAATAAAATAGCCAAGGCCTGTTCGGCAAAGCCGCGTGCGCTTTCCTCGCCCTCAGCACGAAGCCGTTTGGAGAAGAGCGGCACAAAGGCGGAGTTGAATGCCCCTTCCGCGAAGAGCGCCCGGAAAAGATTAGGAAAGCGGAAGGAGACGAAGAAAGCGTCGGCGACCCACCCCGTTCCCATGACAGCCGCAAGCAGCACGTCGCGCAAAAAACCGAAGACACGGCTTACCGCCGTCAGGCCGCCTACCGTCAGAAAACCGCGATAAAGACTCATGCACCACCAATTCTGTCTTGCGGCGAAGCTATGAGCAAGGTTTGGGGCATGCGCAAGGACGCTGTTCGCAATCTTCAAGTAACAGAGCTTCGGACGGTTCCCGCTTCCAGCGATGCAGCAGATTTCGCTGACCCAAAAGATCATAAAGGCGGTCTACCGCCTCAGGACTTTTGCTTGACCCGGCGATGAGGTTTCTCCAAGTCTGTTAGAAAATAAGTTTACGCTTGTCTGTTTATCGCCCGAAGCCCATTTCAACGGAGAATTTTCAAGGCTCGCGGATGCGCTCTGCACTTGCATACAGCAGCCACACATTTGGGTAACACGACCAATGGCCATATCCTTCTTTAGCGGTACTCCCGGCAAGAGTCCTGATCGTCCAGCGGACATCATAAAGGAAACGACGACTAAGACGTTTGTCGCCGATGTTATCGAGGCTTCGCGCAAAGTGCCCGTAATTGTCGATTTCTGGGCGCCTTGGTGCGGCCCTTGCCGGCAGCTTACCCCGATACTTGAGAAAGTGGTCACTGCTGCACGCGGTGCGCTCCGCCTCGTGAAAATGAATATCGACGATCATCCCGAGGTCGCTGGCCAACTCGGGGTGCAGTCAATTCCGGCGGTTTTCGCCTTCAAGAATGGGCAACCCGTCGATGGCTTCATGGGCGCTCTCCCCGAAAGCCAGGTGCGTGCCTTCATTCAGCGCGTTGTTGGCGCGAATGCAGGCGAAGGCGCTAGCCTCGATGACGCGAAAAAGGCTTTCGATGCCGGCGATATTGGAGGAGCCGCTGCCAAATTTGCCGAGGTCCTGCAGGGCGACCCCGAAAATGCCGACGCCATCGCCGGGCTGGCAAGGTGCTACATCGCCACCGGCGATCTCGACCGGGCTCAGCAAACCCTGGCGCTGGTCCCTCCTGCGAAGCAAAATCAGGAATCCTACCTGAGCGCCAAGGCGGCTCTGGAGCTTGCCAGAAAAGCGGGAACGAAAGCCGACGTCAGAGGCCTTGAGCAAGCCGTTACCGCCAATCCTAGAGACTGGGACTCGCGTTTCAAGCTTGCGATTGCGCTAAACGCCAAGGGTCAGCGGCAGCAAGCCATGGATCAGTTGTTCGAAATCGTGAGCAAGGACCGGGCGTGGAATGATGATGCGGCGCGCAAGCAGCTGGTCGAATTTTTTGAAGCTTGGGGAGCAAAAGACCCTTCAACTCAATCAGGGCGGCAGCGGCTGTCTTCGCTGCTGTTCTCGTGAGTCCGGACTGCTCATAGGAGGCAGGTTTGGGAATTACCGACAGATACCGATCGCCCGCCGATCTCCCGGCACGCCTGCCGGTATTCCCATTGCAGGGCTGCATCCTATTGCCTCGATCGAACCTGCCGCTCAATATCTTCGAGCCGCGCTATTTGACCATGATCGATGACGTTATCGCAGGCAACCGCATTGTCGGCATTGTGCAGCCGGTGGGAGCGGAGGAAGAGTCGCCCGCATCGAAAGGTCATCCCCTTCGGCAGACAGGCTGCGCCGGCAGGCTTTCCGCTTTCTCCGAAACGGAGGACGGGCGTCTTCTTATAACCCTAACAGGCATCTGCCGCTTCGATTTGACTGGCGAGGTGCAAACGGCGAAGCCCTATCGCATCTGCGACGTGACCTTCAGCCCTTATCAAAAGGACCTCGTGCGCGGGCACGGCCAAAATTCCGTGGACTGGACGCGGTTCCTTCAGGTGCTGAAGTCCTATCTGGATGCCCGCAAATTGACAGCCGACTGGGAGAGCATTCAACGCTCGCCGACGGAACTGCTTATCAACACACTCTCGATGATCAGCCCTTACGGTCCTGAGGAGAAGCAGGCTCTTTTGGAGGCGCCTGACCACAAGACACGGTCGGAGGTTCTGATGGCGCTGGCCGAGATGGAGATCGCAGCCCCGAGCTCTGGCTCGGGCACAAGCCTGCATTAAGGAACGCAAGATGAATTCATCGTACCGCACGGACGAAGTTGATCCAATCCTCCTCGAAATTTTGGTGTGCCCTGTCACAAAGCAGCCGCTCAAATACGACAGGCAGGCAAATGAGCTTATCAGCGAGGCAGCGGGTCTAGCCTATCCCAT
>JBAUNL010000219.1:0-4569 GCA_049579205.1 Rhodomicrobium sp.
CACAATGCCGCCAAGGCTGCGCTCGGAGGACCTGAATCCAATGCTGATCAGACTTGCGGGTAAGAGTGATGAGACAGCAATCTGGTCGATCATCGGCCCTGTGATTCGCGCCGGCGAAGCCTATGCCCTTGACCGGGAGTTAAGCGAGGCGGAGGCCCTTGCTTACTGGAACGGTCCCGACAGGGAGACCTTTGTCGCAGAGGAAGACGGCCAAATCCTTGGCACCTACTATCTCCGCTCCAACCAGGCGGGCGGCGGTAACCACGTGGCCAATTGCGGCTACATGACTGCCCCGGCAGCCCAAGGGCGAGGTATCGCAAGGCTAATGGGCGAGCACTCTTTAGAACAGGCTCGTGCGCGGGGTTACCGAGCGATGCAGTTCAACTTTGTCGTCGCGATAAACCAACGCGCGGTGAACCTCTGGACATCGCTCAGTTTCGCGATCGTCGGCCGCCTGCCTCTCGCCTTCAGGCATCCATCCCAAGGCTATGTCGATGCCCTCATCATGTTTCGCGCGCTGTAGGGCTTCGAGAGGATAGATGCGGAGGCCGGCGTCAGTTTGGCGCTTTGGCGCTGCGCCATTTGTTGGCTCAACCCTAGTTGTAACTACGCACAGGCTTGGCAGCGAACTGTGCCGAACAATGACCACAATCACTCCACCGCCTCAAACGTCTCAGGAGTTTGCAAAACTGCTCTTCTCGGGCTTAGCCCTGTGGTAGGCTTCCAGAACAAAAAAGTTGCGCAAAATAGGGGGAAAAGCATGTTGCGATTGGTGGTTATGGCCGTCTTGGCGGCGACGCTCATTGGTGTGGCATATGGAGATACAGCGCGCGTTGAGATCCTTCCGTTCACGTCGAAGACCCTGAAGGATTCTGAATTCCTTGCAGGTGGACAGGGCGGGCAAGCGGTAACCATCGCGGGCGAGCTCCGCCTCCCGAAGTCAGCCAGTGCTAAGCTCCCTGCCGTGATCCTGCTCCACGGCTCCGGCGGACTTGGGGGCACGGGTTCTCCGGTCGATGCATGGTCCAAGGAGCTGAACGAGCTCGGCGTCGCGGTTTTCGCCGTCGATAGCTTCAGCGGCCGCGGGATCGTTTCAACGGTGGCGGACCAAGCTCAGTTTGGACGGCTAAACATGGTGGTGGATGCCTATCGCGCTCTTGAGGTGCTGGCAAAGCATGCTCGCATCGATCCGAACCGCATCGCCGTCATGGGCTTCTCGCGCGGTGGACAATCGGCGCTCTACTCCGCGATGACGCGCCTCTATCAGGCGAAGGGGCCTGCGAACAATTTGCGATTTGCAGCGCATATCGCCGTCTACCCCGATTGTATGACGACCTACCGGGGCGATACGGAAGTGAACAGCGTTCCCATCCGTATCCTTCATGGCACTGCCGACAACTACAATCCCGTCGCGCCTTGCCGCACTTATGTCGAGCGGCTGTTGACGGCGAAGCGGGACGTGAAGCTCATCGAATTCCCGGATGCTCACCACGTTTTCGACGCCCCTGCCCTCACGTCCGCGGTCACGCTGACAAGCGCAACGACGAACCGGCGCTGCCGCTTGATCGAAGGAGACGACAGCCAGATTCTCAACAGCGAAACCAGGGCCCCCTTCTCCTATTCCGATTCCTGCGTCGAGAAAGGACCGACAATCGCCTTCAACGAGGCGGCCTATACACAGGCTCACGCCTTTGTGCGAGAATTCTTAAAGGCGCTCTTTTCGCTGAGCTGAACGCGCCAAACGACACCTTAAGCGGGAGGGAGGTTTCGCCGACGCGCCCCGCTGGAATTCCTCATGCCCTACCGCGTCATTTGTGGTCTCTTCGTTTCTCGGCACCGTCACCACATCGTGTGAGTGCGGTCGCTGGACTGTCGGCATGCTCTACATCCTGGGAACGGATCATTACTTTCAAGTCTCGACGACGCCAAAGCGCACCGGCGCCGGGAAGCAAGGCATGATCAAGTTTCAGCGGTATTTAAGCGGTGCTGCTAAGCGGTTGGGCGCGACCATGATCGCCGAAGAAGCCAGCGAGGAGTGGGTCAACGACCAAGGACCGGACGCCTGGTCCGCCGCTCAGCGGGTCGCCGAGCAGTTGGGTCTGCGGCATCGCTTCTGCGATCCGGATACCAATGGACTCCGCGCACTCGGCTTAAGAACCGGGGGGAGAGCTTTGGGATAAGCGTGATCTGCGGCCCTTTGTGATCTTCGGCGCATCAAGCGCGGGCAAATCCTCCCTGCTCAAGGCGAGTACTCGTTTCCGACGCCCTCAACCGCCATATGGCGGTCAAGATCGCCGAACAGCAAACTGCGGAAAGCAAATAGCGCTACTTTTTCTTCTTGGGGAGTGGTGACTTCTTGGCTTGAGCCAAATTGCTGTTGCCGCCAAAACCCGCGCTCAAGTCAGGGCGTTCTATAGTGCTGCGCTAAGCGCGGGCGGACGAGACAATGGTGGCCCCGGCCTTCGTGCAAACTATTCCCCTATGTACTACGCCGCGCTTGTGCTCGATCCTGACGGGCACAATGTTGAAGCTGTCTGTCATCAAACATCAGAGTAGGCCAGGCTGCTGAAAACCCCCTTGCTGACAGGGCCGAGCGAATATTATTCCCTTCGCGCGACGGCGAGGGAAGGTTTCATGCACGGACAGGATGAGCGGACGGGGGCGATGTTCAGCTCGTTTGCACGCGGTTAGCTGTTCCGCGAACATCTGCTTGAGGTAACCTGCTCCATATCTGATGCGCGAGCTGTTCACGTATCTGTTCCACACCTGTTATTAAAAGACCTTAAATAATTTAACTAATTGAAACTGCAAGTAAAATTGTAGCAAAGGTGCTATTTTCGTATCTGAACCCAGGCGCGCGTGCGACACGTGACTGTGCATTGAGAGAAGGTCTCGGCACAAGCCTCAACGGGCGCAAGAAGCTTGAACTGTTGCCTCATGGACCGGGGTGCCCGGTAGGCACAAAAAAGCGCATAATAAGACAAATCGTTGTTTTGCTTGTGGTTTCGTCTTGTCAAGCGCATATTTAACGAATGGTTTTCAAACCCGGAAAAAGTGGCAACGTAAAAGGCAGGCCTTCGGGACCCGGGCTTTTGAAAAGCCGTCTTCAAGAAATGTTCGAAACAGCTAATCCTGATGTGCTAAGCTGCAAAAGCGCTCATAGCTCAAAGTTGCGTAGAGCATCAGAGTTTCGAATCTGAGGGATGGGGGTTCGAGTCCTCCTGAGCGCACCTACACTGTTCCCTCCTTACTCATAGAAGGTCTCTAGAAAACGCAAAAGACCGCGGGGATGGGTAATCCAGGCGGTCTTTTCGGCATCTCGGAGGAAATGCGGATATAAACGCACGCAAATATCGCGCCATAAAGCCAGCGCCCGTGCGTTGAGCGGTCTCTTTGTGGAAGGAGAGAACATTGTCGGCAAAAGAGTCCTCAACTTGACGACTCTTTTCGTAGCCTCCGCGACCCAAAGCTCCATGCCGCGTCTCTGGATGCAAGGCAAGGTAGGCCTGTTTTAGCCTATGCGTGAAGAATGCGTGAGACAGCCGTGAGGGGCTTCTGCCGGTTCTGCTGTGACCTAGCCGACGATGGCGGATAGCCCCGATTCTTTCCGGGGCCGGGCCATCACTTGGATGGAGGGATAAGCCACCCGGCATTAAAGAAGGCTGGCTTTCGATCGGAGGGCGCCGAAATGTAGGTTAGCGCGAAGACAAATAGCCAAGCCCCTATTGCGACAAGAACAAGCAAACTAAGGTTGCGGCGCATTCCTTTATCTCCCCATTTTTTTGTATCAGAATTCTACCTTTGTTCGGTGCTGGATGCCGCTTGAAAACGGTTTGGCCATTGCCGGAATCCACACCTGAATTGCAAACGGCGGGAGGCACGTTCACAACGCATCGCCCGCCGCGCTACCCTGAGAGGTGCCAACCAACTGAGGAGTTCGATAATGGCTGCCTCTCCGGCCGGGAACACTCTGCAGATGATCTGCATTGCCAGTTGTTCGCGGCAGCCAACGTTTCACGAGCGTCATAGCAAGACCGGAGGAAATCTGTGAGACGGTACACCAAGCTAACCGCGCTCATTGCCTGTTGCGCGATGCTTGCTGCAGCCGCAGCGCTCAGCACGGCCGAAGCGAGGGCGAATGGCGCACATCAGCGGTCACATTACAACTATTACGCAGAGAAACCCAGGGGTTGTCCGCTTCACAAAAACGCCTATGGCGAGGTGATAGACTGCCACGGCTGGAGGCTTTGGAGTGGCTCGATAGGCTGGGATAACACCTGCTTCAATCTCGATTATCTTCCTGGCCAGTTCGCATGTGGTTCGCCAAACGGCTTTTAGAACAGGCGGCGCAACATAAGCACGGTGGCCCGACCCCGTCCCTGTCTGGGCGGAATAATATCCAGCGTCAGTTCGTTGTGGGATCATCGGATATGGGCAATACCGAGAAACCGCTCCACCAATCGAACATGCCATGCCAGCGTCATGGAAGCCAATGCCAGCCGCTATCACGGCGTCGCACCGGACGAGGCTGATTGGTCCAAGCCCGAAAGGCAAACCCGGGCCGTAAAG